>NZ_JCANQV010000094.1:0-20964 GCF_059553635.1 Candidatus Streptomyces philanthi | reverse complement strand
AGGGCGCGGCGGAGGGTTCCGGCGTCCGGCCGGGCGCCGCCGGTCTCCTCGGCGGCCAGCACCTGTGCCATGCCCCGCAGCAGCTGCGCGAGGATCGTGCCGGAGTTGCCGCGGGCGCCGATCAGCGCGCCGTGCGCCATGGCGCCGGCCGCGTCGGCGAGGAGGGGGGTGGTGCCGGCGGCGGTGTGCCCGTCGAAGGCGGCCTCGACGGCGCGGGCGGCGGACTCGACGGTGAGGTAGAGGTTGGTGCCGGTGTCGCCGTCGGCCACGGGGTAGACGTTGATCGCGTCGATCCGGGCGCGTTCCCGGCCGAGCGCCTCCAGGGCCAGTCCGCACCAGACGCGGACCGTGGTGGCGTCGAGCGGGTGCGGCACAGGGTCCTCCTGGATGACGGGATGCACCGCACAGTAGCCGCGGTCGGGGCAGGAGGCCGGGCCGGGGGCCGGGGGGCTCGTGGTAGTTTCGTTCTACGGGAGTGGCCGATGTATGCTGCTCCGGTTGCCCGATGAGAGTCGGGCCATTCCTCCTCCTGGCGACGCCGGACGATCAATGCACTCGGTCCGTCAGGATTTCACCGTAAGTGCATCTGAAGTCTTTGGAGTGACCCGTGGCTGCCAACTGCGACGTCTGCGGCAAGGGGCCGGGCTTCGGCAAGAGTGTCTCTCACTCGCACCGCCGTACCAACCGTCGTTGGAACCCCAACATCCAGACGGTGCGTGCGACGGTCGGGCGTACGCCGAAGCGGCTGAACGTCTGCACCTCGTGCATCAAGGCCGGCAAGGTCTCGCGCTGACGTCTTAGCCGTGGCGCAGCCGAGCCGGTTGCTGTGACGAAGGCCGGTCCACCCTGTGGTGGGCCGGCCTTCGTCGTGCCTACGCGGAGCGGCCTCGCAGCCGCCAGCCGTGGTCGACGGGGCCGGTGCCGGAGCCGAGCGGGAAGCCGTGGGCGATCGCCCCGGCGACGTAGTCCTTGGCGGCGGCGGCCGCCCGCGGGACGGTGTCGCCGAGGGCGAGGCGGGCCGCGAGGGCGCTGGCGAGGGTGCAGCCGGTGCCGTGGGTGTGCCCGTTGGGGTGGCGCGGGGCGCGCAGCCAGTGCTCCTCGGTGCCGTCGGTGAGCAGGTCGACGGCGTCGGCGGGGCCGCCGGGACCGTCGGGGAGATGACCGCCCTTGATCAGCGCCCAGCGGGGGCCGAGGGCGAGGACCGCGTCGGCGGCCCGCCGCATCCCGCTCTCGTCGCTCACCCGGACCCCGGTGATCCTCGTGACCTCGTCGAGGTTGGGGGTGGCGACGGTGGCGGCCGGCAGCAGCTTGGTGCGGACGGCGTCGAGGGCGTCGGCGGCCAGGAGGCTGTCGCCGTGCTTGGAGACACCGACGGGGTCGACGACGACGGGGGCGTCCACTCCGGTCAGGAGTTCCGCGACGGTCCGGACGAGGGCGGGCGAGGAGAGCATCCCGGTCTTCACCGCCTGGACGCCGATGTCGTCGGCGACGCTGCGGAACTGGGCGCGGACCGCTTCCTCCGGCAGGTCCCACACCCCCTGCACACCGCGCGAGTTCTGCGCGGTGACGGCGGTGAGCACGCTCATGCCGTGGGTGCCCAGTGCCAGCATCGTCTTGAGGTCGGCCTGGATGCCCGCGCCGCCGCCGGAGTCGGAGCCGGCGACGGTCAGGACACGTGGTGGTGTGCGCATGCCGGCGAATCTACCGGGCGCCGCCACCGGGCCCGCATGCGCGGGCGGCGGGGGCCCGGGGCGTCATCCGTCGTCGCCGTTGTCCCCGAAGTGGTCCCAGCCGGGCTTCGTCCAGGGGGCGCCGTCGACGGTCACCTGGGGCAGCGCGGAGGGGTGCAGCACCTCGCCGATCACCTGCCAGCGGGCGGGCAGTTTCACCTCGGCGGGGAAGGTGGCGACGATCGCGTGGTCCTCGCCGCCGTTGAGGACCCACTGGAGGGGGTCGACGCCGACGGCGGCGCCGATGTCGGACATCTGCGAGGGGATGTCGATCGCGGCGGTCCGCAGGTCGATACGGACCTTGCTGGCCGCGGCGATGTGGCCGAGGTCGGCGACCAGGCCGTCGCTGACGTCGGTCATGGCGGTCGCGCCGAGCGCGGCGGCCGCGGGGCCCGCGTGGTAGGGGGGTTCGGGCCTGCGGTGCGCCTCGACGAAGGCGCGCGGTGAGCGGAAGCCGCGGTCGAGGACCGCGTACCCGGCCGCGGACCAGCCGAGCCAGCCGGTCACCGCGACCACGTCTCCGGGCTGCGCCCCGGCCCGGGTGACGGGTTCGGCGTTGCGCAGGTCGCCGAGGGCGGTGACGGCGACGGTGATGGTGTCCCCGCGGACGACGTCGCCGCCCACCACGGCGGCCCCGGCGACCTGGCACTCGTCGCGCAGCCCGTCCATCAGCTCGGTGACCCAGGTCGCGGGGAGCTGCGGGGGGACGACGAGGCCGAGCAGGATCGCGGTGGGGACCGCGCCCATGGCGGCGATGTCGGCGAGGTTCTGCGCGGCGGCCTTGCGGCCGACGTCGTACGCGGTGGACCAGTCGCGGCGGAAGTGGCGGCCCTCCAGAAGGACGTCGGTGCTGGCCACGACCCTCCGGTCGGGCGCGGTGATGACCGCGGCGTCGTCCCCCGGCCCGATGCGTACGGCCGACGTGGAGGTGAGCCGGGAGGTCAGCTCCCTGATCAGCCCGAACTCCCCCAGCTCGCCCACGGTGCCCTTCATGCTGTCGCCCTTCTCGTGCGTACGGACGGTCCGTACTGCGCTGACGTCTTCGCCGCACGTGCCGCGTGCGCCGCGCGGGTCTCCCCGCTCCGCCCGGCGACGCGATACCGTGGCGTCCTTTCTTCCCCCATGATCCTCGTCGCCGCCCTGGAGGCTCCGTGGTACAGGCGTACATCCTGATCCAGACCGAGGTCGGCAGGGCCTCGGCGGTCGCGGAGGTGGTCGCGCAGATCCCCGGTGTGGTGCGGGCCGAGGACGTGACCGGCCCCTATGACGTCATCGTGCGCGCGCAGGCCGAGACGGTCGACGAGCTGGGGCGTCTGGTGGTGGCGAGGGTCCAGGCGGTGGACGGCATCACACGGACGCTGACCTGCCCGGTCGTCCATATCTAGTGTCCTCGTGTACGCGGCCGGGTGATGCTCCCGGGCCGCGGGATGTGCCGTACGACCGGGCCGGGGTGTCCCGTACGGCCGGGCCGGGGTGTGCCGGGGGCGGGGCAGGTAGCCGCCCGGGGCGGCCGGGCCGGGGAGTCGCGGTGCGGTGTTCCGGGGTCCGGTGCGTATCGCGGTGAGCGGGGCGGGTCCCGGACGGTGCCGTGCGGGGACGGGTGGAGCGGTGCGCGTTCCGGCCGCCCCGTACGGGAACGGCGCCGGGCCCGCGGTGTCGGGGCCCGGCACGGCTCGTGGTCCCTAGCGCAGGCCGGTCGGGCGGCGCAGGGCGGCCTGCAGCAGCCGGTCGACCAGCTCCGGGTAGCTCACGCCGCTCTCCTGCCACATCCGCGGGTACATCGAGATGGGCGTGAAGCCGGGCAGCGTGTTGATCTCGTTGATCACGAACTCGCCGTTGTCCTGGAGGAAGAAGTCGGCGCGGACCAGGCCCTCGCAGGAGGCCGCCTCGAACGCCTCGACGGCCAGTTCCTGGACCTTGGCGGTCTGCTCCGGTGTGAGGGGCGCGGGGACGAGGCCGGCGGCGGAGTCGATGTACTTGGCCTCGAAGTCGTAGAAGTCGTGGGCGGTGACCGGGGGGATCTCGGCCGGCACGCTGGCGCGGGGCCCGTCCTCGAACTCCAGCACCCCGCATTCGATCTCGCGGCCGCGCAGCAGCGCCTCGACGATGATCTTGGGGTCGTGGCGCCGGGCCTCCTCGACCGCCTCGTCCAGGCCGCCGATGTCGTCGACCTTGGTGATACCGAAGGACGAGCCGGCGCGGGCGGGCTTCACGAACACCGGCCAGCCGTGCTCGGCGGCGAAGTCCACGATCTTCTTGCGGGCGGCGGACGGGTCCTGCTCCCACTCGCGGGGGCGGACGACCTCGTAGGGGCCGACCGGCAGCCCGAAGGAGGCGAACACCCGCTTCATGTAGTCCTTGTCCTGGCCGACGGCCGAGGACAGCACACCCGAGCCGACGTAGGGGACGCCCGCGAGGTCCAGCATCCCCTGGAGGGTGCCGTCCTCCCCGTAGGGCCCGTGCAGCACCGGGAAGACGACGTCGACCTCACCGAGCGCCTTGGGCACCACACCGGGCTCGCTGTAGACCAGCTCGCGGTCGGACGGGTCCAGCGGCAGCACCACGGTGCCCTCGGTGGACTCGGCCAGCTCGTCGACGCTGGGCAGCCGGCGCTCTTCGATGGCCATCCGCTCGGGGTCGTCGGCGGTCAGTGCCCAGCGGCCGTCGGCCGTGATGCCGATCGGCAGCACGTCGTACTTCTCGCGGTCAATGGCGCGCAGGACGGCTCCCGCGGTGACCACGGAGATGGCGTGCTCGGAGCTGCGGCCACCGAACACGACGGCGACGCGGGGCTTGTGGTGAGGAGTCTGGCTGCTCATAACGGGTCGAGGGTACAGGCTGTCGGACAGGGATTCGGTGCGGCGGCCGCCGGGGACGGCCGTGTTGGGGACGCCGGGTCCCCGCACGGCGGCCCGCGCGGCGGTCAGTGCCGCTCGGGCTTGGCGCTGCGCGCCATCAGCTGCTGGAGGGCGACCATCGGGGGCTTGCCCTCGTGCACGATCTCCACCACCGTCTCGGTGATGGGCATGTCGACGCCGAACCGGCGGGCCAGATCCCGTACGGACTCACAGGACTTGACGCCCTCGGCGGTCTGCTTGGTGACCGCTATCGTCTCCTCCAGCGTCATTCCCCGGCCGAGGTTGTGGCCGAAGGTGTTGTTGCGCGACAGCGGCGAGGAGCAGGTGGCGACGAGGTCGCCCATGCCGGCCAGACCGGCGAAGGTGTGCGCGTCGGCGCCCATGGCGAGCCCGAGCCGGGTGGTCTCGGCGAGGCCTCGGGTGATGAGGGACGCCTTGGCGTTGTCGCCCAGGCCCATGCCGTCCGCGATGCCGACGGCGAGGGCGATGACGTTCTTCACGGCGCCGCCGAGCTCGCAGCCGACCACGTCGGTGTTGGTGTACGGCCGGAAGTACGGGGTGTGGCAGGCGGCCTGGAGGCGCCGGGCGGCCTCCTCGTCGGCGCAGGCGACGACCGCGGCGGCGGGCTGCCGGGCGGCGACCTCCCGGGCGAGGTTGGGGCCGGTGAGGACCGCGACCCGTTCGGCCGGGACCTTGGCGACCTCCTCGACGACCTGGCTCATGCGCAGGGTGCTGCCGAGTTCGATGCCCTTCATCAGCGAGACCAGGACGGTGTCGTCCGGCAGCAGCGGGGCCCACTCGGCGAGGTTGCCGCGCAGCGTCTGCGAGGGGATCGTCAGGACGGTGAAGTCGGCGCCCCGGGCGGCCTCGGCCGGGTCGGTGGTGGCGCGCACCCCCTCGGGCAGCGTCACGCCCGGCAGGTAGTCGGGGTTGGTACGGCTGGTGTTGACGGCCTCGACGAGGTCGGGCCTGCGGGCCCAGAGGGTCACCTCGCAGCCCGCGTCGGCGAGCACCATCGCGAACGCGGTGCCCCACGATCCGGTGCCGAATACGGCGCAGCGCGTCACTTGCCCTCATCCTCCTGAAGCTGCCGGGTGCTTCGGTCCTGCCCGGGCCCGTCGGGCGCGGCCCGCCCGAGCCGTTCCGCCTCGGCGCGGGCGGCCTCGCGGGCCGCGCGCCGCTCGCGGGCGAACGCCTTGCGGGCGTCGTACAGCTCGGCCGGGGGCCGCTCGCCCCGGATCTCCGCGAGCTGCGCGGTGACCGCGTCCATGATGACCTCGGTCACCTCGCGGAGCACCTCGGCGGTGGGCTCCTTGTCGTAGTACGCGCTCAGGTCGACGGGCGGTCCGGCCTGCACCCGCAGGGTCTTGCGGGGGAAGAGGCGGAGCTTCTTGTCCTTGGCGTACGGCGGCATGGCCTCGTTGGCGCCCCATTGCGCGACGGGGACGACCGGGGCCTTGGTGAGCAACGCCACTCGCGCGGCACCGGTTTTGCCCTGCATCGGCCACAGGTCGGGGTCGCGGGTGAGGGTGGCCTCGGGGTAGAAGGCGACGCATTCGCCGCGCCGGATGGCGGCGACCGCGGCGCGGAACGCGGCGGCGGCGTCGGCGGTTTCCCGGTAGACCGGGATCTGGCCGGTGCCGCGCATCACCAGGCCGACAAAGCCCTTGCGGAAGAGGGCGGCCTTGGCGAGGAATCGGGGAACCCGGCCGGTGTTGTACTGGTAGTGCGCATAGGAGAGCGGGTCCAGATACGAGTTGTGGTTGACCGCGGTGATAAATCCGCCGTCGGCCGGAATGTGCTCCATTCCCTTCCAGTCCCGCTTGAACAGAACCAAGAGCGGCGGTTTGCAGATGACCGCGGCCAAGCGGTACCAGAAGCCGATTCTGCGGCGGGACACTGGGACACCCTCCTTTTGGGGACCTGCGTTGCTGCTGCGAGCCGGCAGCCGCACAAGTGTCGCCCCAGGTACCCGCTATGTCGAGAACACCGTAACCCCGCGTCTCCCCCGGAGCGCCGGGGGCGGGGGGAAAATGAAGCCGATGCACAGAGACGGAGCGGATGTGGTCTGGAGCCTGGTGGTGCCGTTGAAACCGCTGGTGCGGGCCAAGAGCAGGCTCTCGGGAGCCACGGGTGAGGAGTTCCGGCCGAAGTTGGCTCTGGCTTTCGCGCAGGACACCGTGACAGCCGCGCTGGCCTGCGAGGACGTCGCGGATGTGGCGGTTGTCACGGATGATCCGCTGGCCGCGTCGGAGCTGGCCGCACTGGGCGCGGCGATTGTGCCCGACAGCCCTGCCTCGGGCCTCAACGCCGCGCTGGCACACGGCGCGGAAGTGGTCCGCAGCCGCCGCCCGGGCGCGTCGCTCGCCACGCTGAACGCCGACCTTCCGGCACTGCGGCCCGCCGAACTGTCCCGCGTCCTGCATTACGCCGCGCTATTTCCGCGGGCATTTCTGGCCGATGCCGCGGATATCGGCACCACCCTGCTCACGGCGCGTTCCGGTACGGAATTGGCGCCGGCTTTCGGGGGCCCTTCCCGCTGTCGGCACCTGGCGTCGGGGGCACGGGAAATCACCGTGCGGGACGTTCCCTCGGTACGCCGGGACGTGGACACCGGTGACGATCTGCGGGCCGCGCTGTCCCTCGGGGTGGGCCCGCACACGGCCCTGCTGGCCGGCGGCGCGGCGTGGGCGGAGGGCGCGGCCTGAAGGCTGTGACCTGCGCGTTCAGAGGGTCTGGAGCGTGATCAGGTCGATGTGGCGGTTCTCACCCTCGCCGGTGACCTCGATCCGTACCCGCTGGCCGGGCCGCAGCAGCCGCAACCCGCCCGCGTCGAAGGCCGCCGCGCCGAAGGGCAGCGGTGTGCCGTCGTCCAGCAGCACGCTGCCGGAGCGGGTCTCGGGGTCGTAGGTGTACGCGGTGGCCTGCATGGGGCGAAGCCTAGTGCGCGCGGTCACCGGTAACGCACGGCGGGCCGGGCTCCCCGGAGGAAGACCGGCCCGGCGTCGCCGCGGAAAGGAATCACCGCTTGCGAGCGGTGGTCTTCTTCGCCGTGGTCTTGCGTGCCGTGGTCTTCTTGGCGGGAGCCTTCTTCGCCGTCGCCTTCTTCGCCGGCGCGGTCTTCTTGGCGGTGGTCTTCTTCGCCGCCGTGGTGGTGGCCTTCTTCGCCGGCGCCGCCTTCTTCGCGGTGGTGGCCTTCTTCGCCGTCGTCTTCTTCGCCGCCGTGGTCGTCTTCTTCGCCGCCGCGGTGGTCTTCTTGGCGGTGGTCTTCTTCGCGGGTGCCGCCTTCTTCGCGGCCGCCGTGGTCTTCTTCACCGCGGCCTTCTTGGCGGTGGTGGCCTTCTTCGCCGCGGCCTTCTTCACCGTGGTCCGCGTGGCGGCGCCACCCGAGAGGCTGCCCTTGGGGGCCTTCTTGACGGAGACCTCGCCGCCCTTGGGGAGCTTCTTGGAGCCACTCACCAGGTCCTTGAAGCCCTGGCCCGCGCGGAATCGCGGCACGGAGGTCTTCTTGACCCGCACGCGCTCACCCGTCTGCGGGTTGCGGGCGTAGCGGGCCGGGCGGTCGACCTTCTCGAACGAGCCGAATCCGGTGACCGAAACCCGGTCGCCCGCGACAACTGCACGCACGATTGCGTCCAGGACCGCGTCGACCGCGTCGGCGGCGTTCTGGCGGCCGCCGAGCTTGTCGGCAATGGCTTCTACGAGCTGCGCCTTGTTCACGTCTTCCCCTTCGGAGACATTGCTGGAACGAAAGTTTCCAAGCTTTTTCGCACGTTAGGCAGATATATACCGCAAATCAAACACGAAACGGGCTAATCACCCTTGTGCCGCAACGCACTCGACCTTCACGGACTTCCGTCGGTGTGCACGTCTTCGGGATAACGACCTTCGTCCAGGTCAGCCATGAACCACTCCAGACGCCTTGCCGCGTCCGCAAGATCGTGTTTTGCCGCGGCCGTGATGACGAGCAGCTTCCGGGTCAGCGCCATCCGTACGCCCTCCGGGACTTGCAGTGTCCGCACCCTTGCGTGTGCGTCCTTGAGTCGGTCGGCGACGGAACCGTAGAGCTGGAGTTGGTCGTCGCGTTCCATGCGCTAATTGTGCCATCTGCGGCGAGTTGTCGCTTCACGGGGCCTCAACAGCGCCCTCCACACGCCGATGCGCCCCCTGGCAAGTGCACAGGGGGCGCATCGTACGCAATATTGCTTTGAGCCATAAAACCCGAGGTCAGACCTCTGTGGTCCGGGGCTTGAAGGACGGCCTGTCCGCCTCGTAGGCGGCGATGGCGGACTCCTCCCGAAGGGTGAGGCTGATGTCGTCCAGCCCCTCCAGCAGCCGGTGGCGGGCGTTCTCGTCCAGTGCGAAACCGGCGGTGAGGCCCGCGGCGCGGACCTGGCGCGCCACCAGGTCCACGGTCACCTCGGTGGCCGGGTCGGACTCGGTGAGGCGTTGCAGTTCCTCGACGGTCTCCTGCGGCAGGACCACCGTCAGCAGGCCGTTCTTGAGGGAGTTTCCGCGGAAGATGTCCGCGAACCGCGAGGAGATGACGGCCTTGAAGCCGTAGTTCTGCAGCGCCCAGACGGCGTGCTCGCGCGAGGAGCCGGTGCCGAAGTCGGGGCCGGCGACCAGGACCGTCGCCCCCCGGTACGCCTCCTGGTTGAGGACGAACTCCGGGTCCTTGCGCCATGCCTCGAACAGGCCGTCCTCGAAGCCGTCGCGGGTGACCTTCTTCAGCCAGTGCGCGGGGATGATCTGGTCGGTGTCGACGTTGGAGCGGCGCAGCGGGACGGCCCGGCCGGTGTGGGTGGTGAAGGCTTCCATCGTTATCGGACTCCAGCGGGCGTGGGGGTGTCGGCGGACAGGTCGGCGGGTGAGGCCAGATGGCCGAGAACCGCCGTCGCGGCGGCGACCTGGGGCGAGACGAGGTGGGTCCGGCCGCCCTTGCCCTGCCGTCCCTCGAAGTTGCGGTTGGAGGTGGACGCCGAGCGTTCGCCGGGCGCGAGCTGGTCGGGGTTCATGCCCAGGCACATGGAGCAGCCCGCGTGGCGCCACTCGGCGCCGGCCGTGGTGAAGACCTTGTCCAGCCCCTCGTGCACGGCCTGGAGGGCGACGCGGACCGAGCCGGGGACGACGAGCATCCGCACCCCGTCGGCGACCGAACGGCCCTGAAGGACCGCGGCCGCGGCCCGCAGGTCCTCGATCCTCCCGTTGGTGCACGAGCCGACGAAAACGGTGTCGACGGCGATGTCCCGCAACGCCTGACCCGCCGTCAGTCCCATGTATTCCAGGGCCTTTTCGGCTGCCTGACGCTCGGAGGCGTCCGCGTAGGAGGCCGGGTCGGGAACGGTGGCGGACAGCGGCGCGCCCTGGCCCGGGTTGGTGCCCCAGGTGACGAACGGGGAGAGCGCGGAGGCGTCGATGACGACCTCGGCGTCGAAGACCGCGTCGTCGTCGGTGCGCAGCGTCCTCCAGTAGGCGACGGCGGCGTCCCAGTCGGCGCCCTGGGGAGCGTGGTCGCGGTCCTTGAGGTAGGCGAAGGTGGTCTCGTCGGGGGCGATCATGCCGGCGCGGGCGCCGGCCTCGATCGACATGTTGCAGACGGTCATCCGGGCCTCCATCGACAGCTTCTCGATGGCGGGGCCGCGGTACTCGATGACGTAGCCCTGTCCGCCGCCGGTGCCGATTTCGGCGATGACCGCCAGGATCAGGTCCTTGGCGGTGACGCCCTCGGGCAGTTCGCCCTCGACGGTGATCGCCATGGTCCGGAACGGCGCCATCGGCAGTGTCTGGGTGGCCAGGACGTGCTCGACCTGGCTGGTGCCGATGCCGAACGCCAGGGCACCGAAGGCGCCGTGCGTGGAGGTGTGGGAGTCGCCGCAGACCACGGTCGTACCGGGCTGGGTCAGTCCCAGCTGCGGTCCCACCACGTGGACAACGCCCTGTTCCACGTCGCCCAGCGGGTGCAGCCGCACCCCGAACTCGGCGCAGTTCTTGCGCAGGGTCTCCAGCTGGGCCCGCGAGACGGGGTCCGCGATCGGCTTGTCGATGTCGAGGGTGGGGGTGTTGTGGTCCTCGGTGGCGAGGGTGAGGTCCCTGCGGCGCACCCGGCGGCCGGCCTTGCGGAGGCCGTCGAACGCCTGCGGGCTGGTGACCTCGTGCAGCAGGTGCAGATCGATGAAGAGCAGGTCGGGCTCGCCTTCCGCGCGCCGGACGACATGGTCGTCCCAGACCTTCTCCGCCAGTGTCCGTCCCATCGCTTTCCCTCCGGCCGGCCGCGTCGTCGGCCCAACTCGTGCGTGTGCGAGATCCCGGCACCGCCCGCGGCGGGTGCCTCGCCGGGCCCCGGTCGAGGGCCACGCCTACAGAGTGACGACTTCCTCGGAAAATTGAACTTGCGTTTCACACTGTGAGACGCAAGTATCGTTGCATGGACAACTCTAGTGGTGTCGGCGTTCTCGACAAGGCAGCTCTGGTGCTGAGCGCTCTGGAGTCCGGTCCGGCCACCCTCGCCGGGCTGGTCGCGGCGACCGGACTGGCCCGCCCCACGGCCCACCGGCTCGCGGTGGCCCTGGAGCATCACCGCATGGTGGCGCGGGACATGCAGGGCCGCTTCATCCTCGGCCCGCGGCTCGCCGAGCTGGCCGCGGCGGCCGGCGAGGACCGCCTCCTCGCCACGGCGGGCCCCGTGCTCACGCATCTGCGCGATGTGACGGGCGAGAGCGCCCAGCTCTACCGGCGCCAGGGCGACATGCGGATCTGTGTGGCCGCGGCGGAACGCCTGTCCGGACTGCGGGACACCGTCCCGGTGGGCTCCACCCTCCCCATGAAGGCGGGCTCGGCGGCGCAGATCCTGATGGCCTGGGAAGAACCGGAGCGGCTGCACCGCGGCCTCCAGGGCGCCCGTTTCACCGCGACCGCTCTCTCGGGCGTACGGCGCCGGGGCTGGGCCCAGTCGATCGGCGAGCGGGAGCCGGGCGTGGCGTCCGTCTCCGCCCCCGTACGCGGCCCCTCGAACCGTGTGGTGGCGGCCGTGTCGGTCTCCGGCCCCATCGAGCGGCTGACCCGCCACCCGGGCCGTATGCACGCCCAGGCCGTGATCGACGCGGCGGCCCGCCTGTCCGAGGGCCTGCGCCGCGCCGGCTGATCCACCACGGCATTTACGGCCGCGGCCCGCGCCGTCCGAGCGGGGCCGCGGCCTTTCGCCCGCCCGGGGGAACAACTCCCCCACCACGACCGTCCACTGGAAATCGACCAAGGCCCCTGCCGAAGCAGGGGCCTTGATTCTTGTGTACCCCCGACCGGATTCGAACCGGCGCTACCGCCTTGAGAGGGCGGCGTGCTAGGCCGCTACACAACGGGGGCGAGTTTTTGTGCAGTTGAGCTACGCCATTTCTGACGTTCTGCGCTTCCGCGCTGGGCTACCAGGACTCGAACCTAGACTAAATGAACCAGAATCACTCGTGCTGCCAATTACACCATAGCCCATGGTGGTTTAGACCAGTACCCCCGACCGGATTCGAACCGGCGCTACCGCCTTGAGAGGGCGGCGTGCTAGGCCGCTACACAACGGGGGCCCTAGCGATCCTCCACGCGGCGGAAACCGCGTGTTGCCTGCATCATCGCATCCGGGTGCGACCCGAAGGAGACGGAGAGCAAGGATCTGTACCCCCGACCGGATTCGAACCGGCGCTACCGCCTTGAGAGGGCGGCGTGCTAGGCCGCTACACAACGGGGGCTAGACACTGCATTCAAGAGAACGTCGACGAGACGAAACAATCCGAAGATGATCTCTTGCTGGGCTACCAGGACTCGAACCTAGACTAACTGAACCAGAATCAGTCGTGCTGCCAATTACACCATAGCCCACCAAAACGCAACCCCCGGTGGGGATTTTGTTCGGCTTGCGCTTTCCGGCCGGGCCTCTCGGCCCTCTCGGGCGGCGCAGGAAGAACATTACCTGATCGTGGACGGGGCTCCAAAACCGATAAGGCCGGGCGGCAGGCCGACCGCCTCCGCGCGGGTCCCCACCCGCCGCACACCGGGCGGCACGCCCGCCCCCGCGCCACCACGGTCCAGCCACACCGCCACCAGCCCGGCATCCCGGACACCCAGCGCGTCCGCGTCGAGGCGGTCCCCGATGTACGCCACCTCGGACGGTGGCAGCCCCAACGCCGCGCAGCTGGCCCGGAACACCCCCTCCGGTAGTCGAGAAAGCCCACCTCACCGGCACTGAACCACGCGGGTTCACTCTCGGTGACCGTCCGCCACCGCTCCCCCGTAAGCCTCCAGCGCCTTCTCCTCCGCCAGATGCCGCAGCACGGCGGCAGGGTCCGCCCCACTGTGGTCGAAGAGGGTGTCGTCCACGTCCCACAGGACAGCGCGCAGGGCCATAGGAGGGAAGCTACGCGGCGAGGTCCGTGCCCGGAATGGCGTGAGCCTTCAGCTCCCGGAAGGCGGTGTCCAGAGCGTCGATCTCGTCGTCCGGGAACTGATCTGCCGTGCGTCGAGATCATGTGCACCGAGCATCGGTGATCACACGGGCGAACGTACCGCCCAGGCGTCACTTCCCTTGATGTCGATCTCCGCACGGACCGTCTTGCCCGGACCGTCCGCACGCGACTCGACCGACCACCGGGAGGCCAGCCCGCTGACCAGCCAGAGCCCGCGTCCGGATTCCGCGTCCGACTGTGTGGGGGCGGCAGCCCGGTCCGGTGGGCGAACCTCGCTACGGGTGTCCGTGACCTCGACGCGGACGCGGGCGGGATCTCCGTCGATCGTGAGGGAGAGGCGGAAGTCGCGGCCTGGAACACGCCCGTGGGTCGCGGCGTTGGCCGCCAGCTCCCCGACGATCTGGGCGACGTCATCGTTCATGGCCGAGCCGCACGGGAAGCCCCATTCGGCCATCCGGCGAGAGGCCAGCCGTCGCGCGAGGCGGGCTCCGCGAGGGGTGGAGGTGAAGCGCATCGTGAAGTCGAGCTCGGTGAAGCCGAACCCGGTAGGGGGGATTTCGGTCGTCATGGCGGCAAGCCTGCTGTCCCATACCTACGGTCACCAGTGACGGCACCTCTACACAGCGTGGCTGTGGGGATGGGGATGGCGCCCTGTCGGGGCGGTGAGAGGGGAAGCACATGACACAGGTTCCGGAGCAGACCGGGGCTGGGCGGAAAGAGGATCCCGCGGACGAGTTTCTGCGGTCGTTCGGCCGCCAGATCAAGATCTTTCGGGAGCGGGCACAGCTGACGCAGGCCGCGCTGGGGGCACTCATCGGATACAGCGAGGCCCAGATCGCCGCGATCGAGCAGGGGCGGCGGATTCCACGCCCCGACACGATCGACAAGCTGGACGACCTGCTCGACGCCGGCGGGGTGCTGCGGGCGATGAAGCGGACGGTGGCGCTGGCGCGGTATCCGGCGTTCTTCCGGGGAGCGGCCAAGATCGAGGAAGAGGCCGTGGAATTCCACGCGTACGCGGCTCTCGCCGTGCCTGGGCTGCTCCAGACCGAACAATACGCACGGACGATGTTCACCGTCTGGCGTCCGCGAAGGGCTGAAGCTGAGATCGAGCAGATGGTCATGGCCCGTATGGCCAGGCACAAGATTTTCGAGCGCAAGCCCTCGCCTACGTTGAGCTTCGTCATCGAGGAGTCCGTACTCCAGCGGCCATTCGGCGGTACGCAGGTGCTGCGCGGCCAACTGGAACATCTGCTGCTGTCCGGGGAGAACCCCAACGTGGAGATCCAAGTGATGCCGACCCGAATGACCGACCACGCAGGTGCCGACGGCCCGTTCACCATGATGACGCCCCGGGGAGGCGAGCAAGTGGCGTACGTGGAGAGCCAGGGCAGCGGCAAGGTGATCACCGATCGGGAATCCGTACGGGGATTCGCCGTACGATATGGAATCCTGCGGGCCCAGGCGCTGCCACCGGACGAATCCCTGTGCCACATCGAGAAGTTGCTGCAAGGAGAGCTATGAACACCGAGCAGTCCACGTCCCAACTGCTCCGCTGGGTCACCTCCAGCTACAGCGGCGGCGCAGGTGGCGAGTGTGTTGAGGTGGCCGCCACCGCCACCGCCGTCCACGTCCGCGACTCCAAGGACACCGGACGAGGAAGCTTCACCGTCTCCCCCGACGCCTGGTGCGCGTTCCTGGCGCACGCACGCCGCTGACCGGATACGACAGCCGGCACGGCGTCACGGCCGACTTGACTGCCGCCCCTGGGCAGAGGCTCCCGCTGGCACCCTGAGGCGCTGCCCCGGAGCCCGCTCGGCCCCGGGGCGGGCCGGAGGAATCCGCGGCGGAGGGCGGCGGTGTCAGTCCACCCAGTTCTTCAGCGGCTCGGTGTCGATCTTGAGGCCGACCGGGGCCGGGAGCTCGACGGGCGTGCCGAAGCGCACCGTGACGGCCTGGTCGTAGCGGTCGCCGTCGGGCTTCGAGAAGACGGTGGCCTCGCCCGTGTCCCGGTCGACCAGCAGGTAGACCGGGATACCGGTCTCCGCGTAGGCGGGGGGCTTCTCCCGACGGTCACAGCGGTCGGTGTCAGGGTCGTACGAGGTGACCTCGACGACCATCAGGACGTGCCCGGGGTCGGCCCACTCCCCCTGGCCCGAGAAGGAGCCACGTGGGGCGAGCGTGGCGTCAGGGCGTGCCCTGCCCTCGCGGTACGCCCGGATCTTGAGACCTCGCCCTGCGTAAAGGTGCAGTTCGGGTCGGTGTTGCAGGCACAGGCGCTGGAGCTGGGCGATGATCTCGGCGTGGTCGCCGTCCGGCGGCGCCTTGATGCCCGGCCTTCCGTCGATGAGCTCCAGACGCAGCCCTTCGGCGGTACGGGCGGCGAGACGGGCCAGTTCCTCGAATTCGCCGAGTGGCATGTGCGGCCGGTCGGCGAGTGCGGCCTTGATCAGCCCTTCGCTTGGCTCTGTCACGCTCGTTGCCCCGTTCTGGTCGTCCGTCCCCCCTGAATACACCGGGAGCCCGGAAGCCGTGACGGCTTCCGGGCCCGTGGCACTCGTACGGGCGTCAGCCCGCGAGCTTCGCCAGTGCCGCGTCGATGCGCTGGAGGGTACGGTCCTTGCCGAGAACCTCCAGGGACTCGAACAGGGGCAGGCCGACGGTGCGGCCGGTGACGGCCACCCGGACGGGGGCCTGTGCCTTGCCGAGCTTGAGGCCGTGCTCCTCGCCGGCCGCGAGGACGGCCTGCTTGAGGGACTCGGGGCTGGTCCAGTCGGCGTCGGCCAGCTTGGCGCGGGCCGTCGTCAGCAGGGCCGCCGGGTCGCCCTTCATCGCCTTGGTCCAGGACGCCTCGTCCTCGACGGGCTCCTTGAGGAAGAGGAAGTCGACGTTGGCGACGATGTCGGAGAGGACCGTCAGCCGGGTCTGGGCGTGCGGGGCGATGGCCTCCCAGGCCGCCTGGTCGAAGTCCTCGGGGGCCCAGGGGGCGTGCGGGGCGCGCAGCCAGGGCTCGCAGGCCGCGGTGAACGCCGCGGGGTCCAGCTGCCGGATGTGGTCGGCATTGATGGCCTCGGCCTTCTTCAGGTCGAAGCGGGCCGGGTTGGCGTTGACGTCCGCGATGTCGAACTTCTCGACCAGCTCGGCGACCGAGAAGATGTCCCGGTCGGCGGAGAAGGACCAGCCGAGGAGGGCGAGGTAGTTGAGCAGGCCCTCGGGGAGGAAGCCGCGCTCGCGGTAGAGGTTCAGGGACGCCTGCGGGTCACGCTTGGAGAGCTTCTTGTTGCCCTCACCCATGACGTACGGCAGGTGGCCGAAGGCCGGGATCTCCTTGGCGATGCCCAGCTCGATCAGCGCCTTGTAGAGGGCGATCTGGCGGGGGGTGGAGGAGAGCAGGTCCTCGCCGCGCAGGACGTGGGTGATCTCCATCAGCGCGTCGTCGACGGGGTTGACGAGCGTGTAGAGGGGCGCGCCGTTGGCCCGGACGATGCCGTAGTCGGGCACGTTCTCCGGGGTGAAGGTCAGCTCGCCGCGGACCAGGTCGGTGAAGGTGATCGGCTCGTCGGGCATCCGGAAGCGGACGATCGAGGGGCGGCCCTCGGCCTCGTACGCGGCCTTCTGCCCGTCGGTGAGGTCGCGGCACGTGCCGTCGTAGCCGGAGGGGCGGCCCTCCTTGCGGGCGGTCTCGCGGCGGGCCTCCAGCTCCTCGGCGGTGCAGTAGCAGGGGTAGGCGTGGCCGGCGGCGAGCAGCTTGTCGGCGACGTCCTTGTAGAGGTCCATCCGCTGCGACTGGCGGTAGGGGGCGTGCGGGCCGCCGATCTCCGGGCCCTCGTCCCAGTCGAAGCCGAGCCAGCGCATGGAGTCCAGGAGCTGGTTGTAGGACTCCTCGGAGTCGCGGGCCGCGTCGGTGTCCTCGATGCGGAAGACCAGGGTTCCCTGGTGGTGCCGGGCGAACGCCCAGTTGAACAGGGCGGTCCGGACCAGGCCCACATGGGGGTTGCCGGTCGGGGAGGGACAGAAACGGACGCGGACGGGGGTCGCGTTAGCCACGCTTGATCACCTTGTTGGTGAGAGTGCCGATGCCTTCGATGGTGACGGCGACCACGTCGCCGACGTTGAGCGGGCCGACCCCGGCCGGGGTGCCCGTGAGGACGACGTCGCCGGGGAGCAGCGTCATCGCCTCGGTGATGTGGACGATCAGATCCTCGATGGAGCGGACCATCTCGCTGGTGCGGCCGAGCTGGCGTTGCTCGCCGTTGACCGTGCACTGGATGGTCAGGTCGCTCGGGTCCAGCTCGGTCTCGACCCAGGGGCCGAGGGGGCAGGAGCTGTCGAAGCCCTTGGCGCGGGCCCACTGGGACTCGCGCTGCTGGACGTCACGCGCGGTGACGTCGTTGGCACAGGTGTAGCCGAGGATGACGTCCTTGACCCGTTCGCGGGGCACCTCTCGGCACATCCGGCCGATGACGACGGCGAGTTCCGCCTCGTGGTGCACCTCCTGGGAGAAGGAGGGGTACGCGATGGGGTCGCCGGGGCCGACCACGGAGGTGGAGGGCTTGAAGAAGGTGACCGGCGTGTCGGGGACGGTGTTGCCCAGCTCGGCGGCGTGCGCGGCGTAGTTCCGCCCGATCGCGACGACCTTGTTGGGCAGGACCGGCGGCAGCAGGCGGACCTTGTCGAGCGGGACCTTTTGGCCCGAGCGCTCGAACTCGGCGAAGGGGTGCCCCTTGATGACGTCGATCTCGTCGCCTTCCAGGACGCCGAAGCCGACGGTGCCGTCGATGGAGAATCTGGCGATGCGCACGGGTTGCCGCTGCCCCTCATGATCACTGGCCGGGAGTTGACACTCCAGGCTAACGCGGGGGCGCGGCGGACCCGCTCCGCTTATTACGCCGAGACGTCCTGGCCAGGGGCCTCGTTCAGGACGGTGCGGCGGGGGTTGGCCGTCTGGGTGGGCAGCTCGACGGTGTGTTCCGGGGCCTCGGTGACGGTCAGCTCGTCGGCGTCCTTGAGGTGCGCCAGCGTGGTGCGCCGCGGGTTGGCTATGTTGCGGAACATCATCGTGGTCTTCACTGCTTCACGCCTCGTGTCGTGTCGTCGGGTGGACGGGCGGGGACGGTGCCCCGTCCGGTGGTTGCCCTTCCTGTCATTCCGGGCAACTTTGTAAAGCGTCAGGCTATGCGCGGCATTCCCAGCGGAGCGCGGGGAAAGTCCTGGACAGACCTGTGAGTTTGCTCACGAGACCTGTGATAAACGCCGCAATTTCCTTGATCACCCCTCTTGAGGAAAGCGGACATCATGGGTACAACGTGATCATTTCTCCGCCGATCACCGCACCTGGGACAGCGCTCATGGCCGCGCGACTCGCGGGTAAAAGTCCGTTATCGGAACCCACTGCTTCTACTTGTCGTGACATGGTCCGCACATTGCGTCACGCATGTCACAGGGGGCGGTACCGCCCTTGTTGGAGATCCGGCACTGTGCTGGAATTCCACGGACCGCCGCACCTTGAGCCGGCGCGCAGGGCGCGAAGTGGCGCCGCGCGGTGGCGTCGCTCTCTCGGCCAGAGGGATCGGCCCGCCGGTCATTCACGACCGCCACGGGGGACTTTGCGGTCTCCCATGACTCGACATCGTCCCGCCGTTGACGCGGAGGGACGCCTGGTCCAGAGGTTGCGACGCTAGTGCAGGGACGTTTCAAGAGGGATGGCACGGGCTCTCCCCAGGCTCGCCAAGGGCTAGGGGAAGCTGCGGCGGACCCGGAGCTGCGCGGCGGGACCGACCGCGCCTCCTCGCCACAGCGCGCCCAGGGCAACAGTCCGGCCGGCGGTCCCGGGCCGTCGGACCGGGGCGGCAAGGGCGGCGAGTCCGCCGACCGCGCCGCGCCCAAGGGCGAGAAGGGCACCGGCTCACGGATCTCGCTGCGCAACCTGCGCATCAGCACCCGCCTGGTCTCCCTGCTCGCGCTGCCCGTCGTCGCCGCCACCTCGCTCGGTGGCCTGCGTATCGAGAGCTCCCTGGAGAACATGGAGCAGCTCGACAAGATGCAGCTGCTCACCGAGATGACGCGGCAGGCGACCAAGCTCGCCGACGCGCTCCAGGTCGAGCGCGACCGGTCCGCCGGACCACTGGCCGGCAGCGGCAACACCAAGGACGTCACCAACGTCGTCGCCCCGCGCCAGGCCACCGACCGCGCTCGCAGCGCCTTCGACGGCGCCACGCACGACATCCAGGGCGACGACGCCACGATGACCGGTGTCCGGGCCACCGTCCTGGAGATCGGCCGCCAGCTCAACACCCTCAACGAGCTCCGCAACAACGCGTACAAGGACGCCGACAACACGGCGCGGACCGTCTCCGGCTACAACCAGCTGATCGGCTCCCTGCTCTCCCTGTCCCAGGACATGGCGCAGGCGACCAGCAACCCGGAGATGATCCGCAGCACCCGTTCGCTGGCGGCCTTCTCCTCCGCCAAGGAGTACGCGTCCATGCAGCGCGCCCTGGTCAGCGCCGGTCTGGCGCACAAGGGCGGCCCGGAGCTCTCGGCCAACGACCGGCTCGCCGGCCGTACCGCCGAGGACAACGAGAAGGCGGCCCGCGACCGCTTCTCCCAGATCTACTCGGGCAACGCCGGCGCGCTCACCCGCGGTCTCGACGGCAACAACGACGAGATCAAGTCCGCCGTCTCCTTCGCGCACCGCGCCTTCGCCAGCGCCTCCGGCATCCGCAGCCAGGACCTCCAGTACCTGGACTGGTACGACTCCGACACCGTCAAGATCGACGAGATGTCGCGCATCGAGAGCCACCTGCTCACCGAGATGGAGCAGAAGTCCCGCGAGCTGCGCGACGACGCCACCACCGACGCGATCATCAACGGTGCGCTGATCGTCCTCGTCCTCGGCATCTCGCTGGTCGGCGCGTTCGTCGTGGCGCGCTCCATGGTGCGTTCGCTGCGCCGTCTCCAGGACACCGCGCAGAAGGTCGCCCAGGAGCGGCTGCCCGAGCTGGTCAAGCAGCTGTCCGAGTCCGACCCGCAGGACGTCGACACCTCCGTCGAGTCGGTCGGTGTGCACAGCCGGGACGAGATCGGCCGGGTGGCCGCGGCCTTCGACGACGTGCACCGCGAGGCCGTCCGGCTGGCGTCCGAGCAGGCGCTGCTCCGGGGCAACGTCAACGCGATGTTCACCAACCTCTCGCGCCGCAGCCAGGGCCTCATCCAGCGTCAGCTCTCGCTCATCTCCGAACTGGAGTCCCGCGAGGCCGACCCGGACCAGCTCTCCTCCCTCTTCAAGCTCGACCACCTCGCCACCCGTATGCGCCGTAACGGCGAGAACCTCCTTGTCCTCGCGGGTGAGGAACCGGGCCGCCGGTGGACGCGCCCGGTCCCGCTGGTCGACGTGCTCCGCGCGGCCGCTTCCGAGGTGGAGCAGTACGAGCGGATCGAACTGAACTCCGTCCCGCAGACCGAGGTCGCCGGACGCGTCGTCAACGACCTCGTGCACCTGCTCGCCGAGCTGCTGGAGAACGCCACCTCGTTCTCCTCCCCGCAGACCAAGGTCAAGGTCACCGGCCACGCGCTGCCCGACGGGCGGGTGCTGGTCGAGATCCACGACACCGGCATCGGCCTGTCCCCCGAGGACCTGGCGGCGATCAACGAGCGGCTGGCCAGCCCGCCGACCGTGGACGTGTCCGTCTCCCGCCGGATGGGCCTGTTCGTGGTCGGCCGGCTGTCGCTGCGCCACGGCATCCGCATCCAGCTGCGCCCGTCCGACTCCGGCGGCACCACCGCGCTGGTCATGCTCCCGGTGGACGTCGCCCAGGGCGGCAAGAAGCCCGCGCCGAGCACCGTCAAGAGCCCCGAGCACAGCGGCGGCTCCAACGCCACCAGCCGGCTCGCGGGGCTCCAGCCGCGCGGCCAGGTCGGCTCGGG
>NZ_JCANQV010000093.1:0-21113 GCF_059553635.1 Candidatus Streptomyces philanthi | reverse complement strand
CGTCCGCGTCACCTCGGTCTCCGCCAACGGGGTCACCACTCAGGCCCATGGCCCGGTGCCCTGCCGCGCCGTCCTGGTGGCCACGGGGGCGCGGGACGCGGCGGAGCTGCTGCCGGGGCTGCGGACGCCGCCGTTCCACGCGGCGACCGTGCTGCACCACACCAGCGCGTCGGCCGCGCCCGCCGCCTGGCGCGAGACCTCGCTGTTCCTCTCCTCGGACGGCCCCGTCGCGTACACCTACGCCGCCGGGGCCATCGACCCCTCCCGGGCGCCCGCCGGCCGCTCCCTGGTCACCACCGTGGTGCTCGGCCCGGCCGCCGCGCTGCCCCTGGACGAGCTGGACCGGCAGGTCCGGCCACGGCTGGCCCGTATCCACGGCACGGACGGCGACTGGCGGCTGCTGGCGGGCCGTCACGACGCGTACGCGGTGCCCGCGATGCCGGCGCCGCACGACCCGGAGCGCCCGGTGCGGGTGCTGTCCGGCCTGTACGTCTGCGGCGACCACCGCGACCTCAGCACCCTCCAGGGGGCGCTGAACTCGGGCCGCCGGGCCGCCGAGGCCCTGCTGAAGGACTTCGGCCGCCGCGCCCCGGCCGAGCCGTCCACCCTGAGCACCGCGGCCTGAGCCCGGCCGGTGCGGGCCCCGGGGGACGCCGCACCGGCCCGTACCGTCACCCCAGCGCCGCCACCCGGTCCCGGTACCCGCGCACCGCCGCCGCGTCCCGGTACGGCTCCAGCCTGCGCTCGAAGTCCCGTACGTACTCATGGGCGCGGACCGAGCGCATCTCGGCGGCCTGCAACGCCGCCTCGGCGCCGAGCGTGCACGCCTGGTCCAGCTCGCCCAGGCCCAGGCGCGCGGTCGCCAGCACCACCCGGCAGAACAGCCTGCTGCGGGCGAACCCGGCCGAGCGGAGCTGGAGGGAGCGCTCGGCGTGCTGGGAGGCGGCGCGGTACTGCTGGAGGTCGCGGTGGCAGTGGGCCAGCTCGTCGGCGAGCTGCGCCTCGTCGAAGAACCGCGCCCAGTGCGGGGTCTCGTCGCCGGGCCGGGCGGCCTCCAGCGCCCGTTCCGCGCGGGCCAGCGCGGCCGTGCAGGCCCGCACCTCGCCCAGCACGCCGTGCCCGGGCGCCTCCGCCGCGTGCAGCAGCGACTGCACCGCGGGCGGCGCGCTGCCGCCGACGCCCTGCTGCGCCACCCGGGCCAGCTGGACGGCCTCCCTGCCGTGCCCCAGATAGACGGCCTGCCGGCTCATCGTCACCAGGACGTAGGAGCCGTACGCGCGGTCGCCGGCGGCCTGGGACAGCCGCAGCGCCTGCACGAAGTAGCGCTGCGCGAGGCCGTGTGCCGCGATGTCGTACGAGGTCCAGCCCGCCAGCCGGGTCAGATCGGCGGCCGCGGCGAACAGCTTGCGGCCGGTGGCCTCGCCGTACGTGCCGCGCAGCATCGGCTCCGCCTCGTGCTCCAGGTAGCGGACCAGGGCCTGGCGGGCGTGGCCGCCGCCGTAGGCGTGGTCGAGGGAGCGGAAGAGGTCGCCGACCGAGCGCAGGGCCGCGATGTCGCCCGCGGTGACCCGGGAGCCGTGGCCGCGCTCGGGGTGCTCGGTACGGCGCTGGCGCGGCACCGAGAGGCGGCCCTGGAACGGCACCCGGGCCTGGGCCGCGTCGCCCGCGTCGCCGCGGGCCACCCGTTCGTCGGCCCGGCCGATGAGCCAGTCCCGGCTGGGCACCACCAGCCCCGCCGGGGTGAAGGCGATCTTGCGCAGCTCCGCGTGGCTCCCGGAGTCCTTGCGCCACAGACCGGTGACGATGTCCACGGCCTCGCTGGGGGTCGCGGCGAATTCGAGCCCGGCGTACACCGGGGCGCAGGCTTCCAGGCCGAGGTCCTGGGCGGACAGCCGGCGGCCTAGGCGCCGGGTGAACACCTCGGCGATCAGCGCGGGAGTGGTGCCCCGCGGCTGCTGTCCGCGCAGCCAGCGGGTCACCGACGTCTTGTCGTAGCGCAGGTCGAGGCCGTGCTCGATGCCGAGTTGGTCGATGCGTCTGGCCAGACCGGCATTGGAGAATCCCGCCTCGGCGATCAGCGCGGCAAGCCTGCGGTTGGGCGTGCGGTGCGGGGGTCGTTCCGTCATCAGCTCTACCGGTCTCCTGCCTTCCGGGCGGGGCCGGCCTGACCCTGTCCGGCATGCTCATCACCCTATGGATCGGCGCGAATGTAACGGCGTTCGGCGCCGTTCTCCCGTCCTTGGCGCCTCGTTCATCCGATCGTGTGAGCAGGGCTCTTGTGGTCCACGGACCGGCGGGGGCCTTCGGAGGGGCCCCGGCGACCGGCCGCCTGCCGGGTGGGGACGGCCCGGCCGTACAGTGGCATGGGCGCGAAGTGGCATCAGACGTTGCAGGAAAAGTGCAACAGAGGTTCGAAGAGGAGTTGCCGTGACTGCGATCTCCCGTGGGGAGACTCCCGCGACCGAGGGGCTGCGCTTTGTGCACCTGGGGTTCGGGGCGGACGCCGTCGAGTACGGGGCGGCCTGGCAGGAGCAGCGCCGGGTGCACGCCGCCCGGTTCGCGGACGAGGTACCCGACACCTGTCTGCTTCTGGAACACCAGCCCGTGTACACCGCGGGCCGCCGGACGACCGATGACGAGCGCCCCCTGGACGGCACGCCCGTCGTCGACGTGGACCGCGGCGGGAAGATCACCTGGCACGGTCCGGGCCAGCTCGTCGGCTACCCCATCCAGAAGCTTCCGCGTCCGGTGGACGTCGTGGCCCACGTACGCCGTCTGGAGGACGCCCTGATCCGCGTCTGCGCGGACCTCGGGGTCGAAACGACGCGGGTGGAGGGCCGCAGCGGGGTGTGGGTGCTGGGCGACCCGGTGGAGCGGCGGCCCGCCCTCGGCGGTCTGGAGCTGGACTTCGACCCGCGGCTGTCGGAGGAGTTCGACTCCCGGCTCAGCGGCCCGGAGTACGCCCCGTCCAACGCCGGCCAGCGCGGCGAGGACCGCAAGCTGGCCGCGATCGGTATCCGTGTCGCCAAGGGCGTGACGATGCACGGCTTCTCGCTGAACGTGAACCCGGACAACACCGCGTTCGACAAGATCGTGCCGTGCGGCATCCGGGACGCCGGGGTCGCCTCGCTCTCCGGGGAGCTGGGCCGCGAGGTCACCATCGCCGAGGTGCTGCCCCTCGTCGAGAAGCATCTGCGGAACGTCCTGGAGAACGCCGAGCTGCTGCCCCGCGCGGTCTGAGAGCCGCCCCGACGGGGAATGCCGGCCTCGCATCCGGGGTTGGCCCGCACGTAAAGACGTGCGATTTACCGGGCGTACCCTGGTGTACGCCGCAGAATCGAATGCCCGCGATAGCAGAAAGGGGCGCCACGTGTCCGCTGTCGCACCCGACGGACGCAAGATGCTGCGCCTGGAGGTCCGGAACAGCCGGACCCCCATCGAGCGCAAGCCCGAGTGGATCAAGACCCGGGCGAAGATGGGCCCCGAGTACAACCACCTGCAGGGCCTGGTGAAGAGCGAGGGCCTGCACACGGTCTGCCAGGAGGCGGGCTGTCCCAACATCTACGAGTGCTGGGAGGACCGCGAGGCGACCTTCCTCATCGGCGGCGACCAGTGCACCCGGCGCTGCGACTTCTGCCAGATCGACACCGGCAAGCCGCAGGCGCTGGACCGTGACGAGCCCCGCCGGGTGGCGGAGTCCGTGCAGACGATGGGCCTGAAGTACGCCACGATCACCGGCGTCGCCCGCGACGACCTGGAGGACGGCGGCGCCTGGCTGTACGCCGAGACGGTCCGCAAGATCCACGAGGCGATGCCGGACACCGGCGTCGAGCTGCTGATCCCTGACTTCAACGCGAAGCCCGAACAGCTGGCCGAGGTCTTCTCGTCGCGCCCCGAGGTGCTGGCGCACAACGTCGAGACGGTGCCGCGGATCTTCAAGCGCATCCGGCCGGGCTTCCGCTACGAGCGGTCGCTGGAGGTCATCACCCGGGCCCGCGAGGCCGGTCTGGTCACCAAGTCGAACCTGATCCTCGGCATGGGCGAGGAGCGCGCGGAGATCAGTCAGGCGCTCCAGGACCTGTACGACGCGGGCTGCGAGCTGATCACGATCACGCAGTACCTCCGTCCGTCCGTCCGCCATCACCCGATCGAGCGCTGGGTCAAGCCCCAGGAGTTCGTGGAGCTGCGGGAGGA
The DNA here is from genome assembly GCF_059553635.1 of Candidatus Streptomyces philanthi. Taxonomy (NCBI): domain Bacteria; kingdom Bacillati; phylum Actinomycetota; class Actinomycetes; order Kitasatosporales; family Streptomycetaceae; genus Streptomyces; species Candidatus Streptomyces philanthi. Next base: position 16,919 of record NZ_JCANQV010000093.1, on the reverse strand, counting down.
GGCGGAGGAGATCGGCTACGCGGGAGTGATGTCCGGTCCGCTGGTCCGCTCCTCCTACCGCGCCGGGCGCCTGTACCGGCAGGCGGTCGAGCGGCGCGAGGTCGAGGCGTCCGGCCGGGCGGTCTGAGCCGTACGGCCGTCCCGGCGCGCCGATCGGCGCGACCTGGCACATGCTGGGAGCACGCGGCCCGCACTCCCCCGGACAGGGGGTGCGCGGGCCGCGTCACCGTGTCATTGGTGCGTGACGGGTGGGTCATCCGCCGGAAACACCCATCGGTCACGATGGGACGCGGGGAGCACTCGCGTCCCACCGCTCCCGCACCTCCGTCGTCGTCCCCGAGGGAGAACCCGTCATGCAGGCCGCGCCGCTCCGCGCCCCCGTCCGTCCCCTGCCCTCCGTCACCGGTGCCCTGCGCGCCGTCGAGGCGCTGCTGCTGCGCTCGGGCCAGCGCACCGCCCGCCGCAACGCCTGGACCTCGGTACTGGAGGACCGCCGCCGGGCCCACGACCGGCGGGAGGCCCAGGACGTACTGGAGGCCGCGGCGACCGGGCACCCGCGGGCCACGTAAACTTCGGGGTATGGCGAGGAAGGCAAACTCAGACGGCGCTGCCGGCGCTGGGAACCCCGGGCGGCTCAAGCAGATCGCCCTGACCTACAAGATGACCCGTTCGGTCGACTCCAAGGTCGGTCTGGTCGTCGCTGGCGTGGGCATCGTCGTGTTCGGCGTTCTCCTCGGCATCGGCTTCCTGATCGGCCACCCCGTCTACGCGGGCATCCTCGGCTTCGTGCTGGCGTTCCTCGCGATGGCGATCGTCTTCGGACGGCGCGCCGAGCGGGCCGCCTTCGGGCAGATGGAGGGCCGTCCGGGCGCGGCGGCCGCCGTGCTGGACAACGTGGGCCGCGGCTGGACCGTCACCCCGGCGGTGGCGATGAACCGCAACCAGGACGTGCTGCACCGCGCCGTCGGCAAGGCCGGCGTCGTCCTGGTCGGTGAGGGCAACCCGAACCGGCTGCGCGGGCTGCTGGCGGCCGAGAAGAAGCGGATGGCGCGCACCGTCCCCGATGCCCCGGTCCACGACATCATCGTCGGCGACGGCGAGGGCCAGGTCCCGCTGAAGAAGATCCGTACGACGCTGCTCAAGCTCCCCCGCGTCCTGCCCGGCCCCCAGGTGACGGTCGTCAACGACCGCCTGCGCGCCCTGGGCGACCTGATGAGCAACATGCCCGTCCCGAAGGGCCCGATGCCGAAGAGCATGCGGATGCCCAAGGGCGGCGGCAAGACGCGCTGACCGGCCTCGTCACCCCGGTGGCGGACCGTACGACGACCGGATGAACGGCATGACGCCCCGGAGCGGATGACACGCTCCGGGGCGTTGTGGTGTCCGGGGGCCTTGCGTCGGCGGCATATGCCAGGTGCCCGGGACCGTGTGCCGTAGCGCCTCCCCGCAGGGGGCGTGCGTCGGAGCGGACGGCGCGCGCCCGTGCCCTTCACTCCCGTACGGCATCGCCCGTGCGGATGAACCGACAAGCCGCCCGTATACGGCGCCACCGCGGCCGGGCCGGTGGTTCAGATCCGGACCTGTACCGCCCGCGTCAGCCGGTCGTGCAGTCCGCGGCCGTCGCGGTCCCAGATGACGGCGGGGATGACGATCACCAGCAGGGCGGTGCGCAGCACCACGCGCGGCAGCGAGAGGCGTCCGCCGTCGTCGGCGATCACCCGCAGACCGAGGATCCGCTTGCCCGGCGTGAAACCGACGGTGCCCACCGTGAGCATGCTCATGACCGCGAACACGACCAGTGCCCAGTTGCCCGCCGACTGCGGGCTGCCGCCGCTGAACAGCCCGTACGCGATCAGCAGGCACAGTGCCCAGTCGATGAAGAGCGCGGCGATACGGCGCCCGGGGCGCGCGATCGAGCCCGGCCCCTCCTCCGGCAGGCCGAGCCGCTGCCCGCGGTAGCCGAATGCGATGCCCATGCCCTCGGCGGCCGCACGCGGCCCGGAGATCCATGATCCGATTGCTTGCCTGTTGTCCACCCGTCCACGGTACTGCGACCGCATACGACCCCTTCCGGGCGGGGCGCGGGGGCCGGGCCCCGCCGGGACGCCGCGGCGGCACGGCGCACGTCCCGATGGCCCACGACCAGGGGTGTTACCGGCTGCCTACCGGTTAACCTCGGTGAAACAAATGGGTCATGCCGGGGAAATCCCGCCTACCTATGGTCGGGCTCAGCGCGCCACCCACAGGGACGCGTTCCAGGTAGCAAACCCCGCGTCCGCCGACCGGTGACCGGGCTAGGAGGAGTTGGATGTTCCAGAACGCCGACGAGGCCAAAAAGTTCATCGTGGACGAGGACGTCAAGTTCATCGACGTCCGGTTCTGCGACCTGCCCGGCGTGATGCAGCACCTCACGATCCCGGCATCGGCGTTCGACCCGACGGAGGAGCTGGCGTTCGACGGATCCTCGATCCGCGGCTTCCAGGCGATCCACGAGTCCGACATGGCACTGCGCGCCGACCTGTCGACCGCGCGGGTGGACCCGTTCCGCCGCGACAAGACCGTCAACATCAACTTCTTCATCCACGACCCGATCACCGGCGAGCAGTACAGCCGCGACCCGCGCAACATCGCCAAGAAGGCCGAGACGTACCTGGCCTCCACCGGCATCGCGGACACCGCGTACTTCGGCCCGGAGGCCGAGTTCTACGTCTTCGACAGCGTCCGCTTCGAGACCAGCGCGAACCAGTCCTTCTACCACATCGACTCCGAGGCCGGCGCCTGGAACACCGGCGCGGAGGAGAACAACCGCGGCTACAAGGTCCGCTACAAGGGCGGCTACTTCCCGGTCCCGCCGGTCGACCACTTCGCCGACCTGCGCGCCGAGATCTCCCTGGAGCTGGAGGCGGCCGGCCTCCAGGTCGAGCGCCAGCACCACGAGGTCGGCACCGCCGGCCAGGCGGAGATCAACTACAAGTTCAACACCCTGCTCGCCGCCGCCGACGACCTGATGCTCTTCAAGTACATCGTGAAGAACGTCGCCTGGCGCAACGGCAAGACCGCCACCTTCATGCCCAAGCCGATCTTCGGCGACAACGGCTCCGGCATGCACGTCCACCAGTCCCTGTGGCAGGGCGGCCAACCCCTCTTCTACGACGAGCAGGGCTACGCGGGCCTCTCGGACACCGCCCGGTACTACATCGGCGGCATCCTCAAGCACGCCCCGTCGCTGCTGGCCTTCACCAACCCGACGGTGAACTCGTACCACCGCCTCGTCCCGGGCTTCGAGGCCCCGGTCAACATGGTGTACTCGCAGCGCAACCGTTCCGCCGCGATGCGCATTCCGATCACCGGCACCAACCCGAAGGCCAAGCGCGTCGAGTTCCGCGCCCCGGACCCGTCCTCCAACCCGTACCTGGCCTTCTCCGCCCTGCTGCTGGCCGGCATCGACGGCATCAAGAACAAGATCGAGCCCGCCGAGCCGATCGACAAGGACCTCTACGAGCTGGCCCCCGAGGAACACGCCAACGTCCCCCAGGTCCCCACCTCCCTCCCCGCCGTCCTCGACGCCCTTGAGGCCGACAACGAGTACCTCCAGCAGGGCGGCGTCTTCACCGCCGACCTGATCGAAACCTGGATCGACTACAAGCGCACCAACGAGATCGCCCCGATCCAGCAGCGCCCGCACCCGCACGAGTTCGAGCTGTACTTCGACCTCTGAGCCGCGGATTCCACGCGGAGGCCGCCATCCCCGTCCCGGGGTGGCGGCCTTCGCCGTGAGTGACGGGCGACGCTACGCCGCGGGCGGCTCCGGGACGCGCCAGGCGATACGGAAGCGCTGCTCCGGCGGGAGGCCGAACCTGCCCATCGGGCCGATCTCCTTGATCAGGTAGCCGAGGATCTGGCGGTGGGCTTCCTCGGAGAGCTCGTGCCACGTCTCCGGGGTCGCGGTCATGATCTCCCGCATCAAGGACGCGTCCGATTCGGCGCGCAACATCTCGATGCGCTCCTCGCGATCCATCGTCTCGTCTGCGTGCATCGCGCTGATCGAGCGCTGGAGGAGGTTCGGTTCGGCGGCCAGGCGCTGGAGCGCGCGCTCGCAGCCGTACTCGAAGGCCATGTGCGCGTCCACAGCTTCCTGGTCCTGGTAGCGGTAGCCGAAGGGGCTGCCCTCCTCGGCGCCGAGGTAGTCGCCCTTCAGGGTCCGCAGGAGGGCGCGCAGGGCGAGTTCGGCGCCGTGCTCCTCAATGAGGCGGACGCCGACCTGCACCCATTGGTCCTCCGAGATCAACGGTTCGTGCGGCACCGCGAGCGAGGGAGCGATCTCGATGGCGTTGAACGGGTTGATCATCATGCCGAGCAGCGCTTCTGCGGTCCACCGCCCGTCGTCCGTGCCCCATCCCTGTGACAGGGCGAGTTCGCGGGCCGACTTCATGCCGACCGGCTCTCCTTCCAGCACCGCGCGCCAGAGGGGGAGGAACCGTGCCACCTCGCCCTTCGGGTCCCGGGGCGGATCGACGCAGGCGGCGGCGAGCACCTCCACGATCGACTGCACGGTCTCCCAACGCGGTACGGTCAGGCCCTTGAGGGTCGTACGGACTCCCTCATGGCTGACGAGCGCCGGATGATCACCCTCCTTGATCAGGGCGCTCACCTTCCGCATGCCGGGGCGGCCCGCCGCCCGGTGGAGTTCTTCCAGCGCCCGTACCAGCTCTCGGTGGGCTTCGTTCGCGGGGGAAGTGTCGGTGGTCACGGAACAGGGGTTCCTTTCGGCCCTTCGGTGACGGCCCGGTTATCCGTCAGATAGCGCCAAGAGCGTAGAAGTCGCTGGCAGATCGGCACATGTCAGATTTCGCCAACTTCCTTGTCCCGGACGTCAAACGATGACAAGCGAAGGGATCCGGCCCCGAGCATGGAGTCAGCGCCGTGAGCGAATCGGCGCCTTCTTCCGAGGAGTTGCCCGCCCATGCACATACCTGCCTACGCCCATGCCATGATCCGGTCCGCGCTGCCGACCGTTCCCACCTCACGGCAGGTCGGAGCGCTGGACTGCTGTCTCTGCAACGAACCCTTCGGGGACCGGCCGCCCGTACCACTCGGTCCGACGCCCGAATCGGGGCTGTTCGGCTGTCACGATTGCCTGACCCGGTTGGTCGCCCGGGCACGGCGGGCCCGTGACGCCGCGCTGGATCAGGACGCCGAGCAGGCCCGCGAGGAGGCCGCCGACTGGCTACCGAAACGTGAACGGTATCTCGCCCGGCTCGGCAGCGTGCGGCGGGCCGCGGAGGCCGTGGCCGAGTTGGCGCAGGGCGACGGCACCGAGCCGCCGCGGATCGCCTGGCTGCTGATCTCGTTGGAATCGGCGTACGCCTGGGTCCCGGACGCTCCGGAGCCGCCCGTCTCCGTGGATCGCGAGGACTCCATGTTGAAGGACACGGCATTCCGGTTGAACCTGGCCATGATCTCGGCGCGGGAGGCGGTGGCGGAACGGCTTGCCTACCACCTGATCAATGAGGCGCAACCCGAGGAACCGGAGATGTGCGAGGAGTTCGAGTGCCCGGAGGGCTGCTCAGGACGCCATGAGGTCTCGGAGATCGACTGCGGGCCGGACGCCGTCTTCGAGGATCTGGCGGAACACGGAGTCACCGTGGAGCAGCCGGAGCCCGAACCTCTCGTGCCTCTCTCGGGAAGATCCGGGACGCAGGAGAAGCGCACGCTGTTCCCGGACATCGAGGAACAGACCCCCGCAGCCTTGGCGCATTTCGGTGTGGACGCGAACGATACGGATGTCCTGGTGAGCGCGGCGGCCGTCGGTCTGGTCGCCGACGCCTGGCGGGACGGGCCGCTGGACGTGATCCACGCGGCCGACGACGGGCCGAGCGATGGGGAGATCTTCGCGCAGAGCGTCGATCTGTACCGCAGGGCGCGGGCGGCGCTGGTGGCAGCGCGGGACGACGGGCCCGACGCGCTGCTCGCGTTCACGGCCGTCGCCTCGGACGTGAATCTCCCGTGGGCCGGCGGCTCACGCTTCACGCTGCGGCAGGTGTCCGCGTCCGTGGCGGAATTCGTACAGCACGTCGACGATCGCGTCTGGTTCACCACGGAGGTGATACGGGAACAGGGCTGGCGCGCGGGGCTGCTGCACCGAGCCGCTTCGGCCGCGTTCAAGGCTTCCACCCACTTCGGTATGCCGCGTTGGCCCGGCGTCGTCGCCTCGGCGATGGAGCATCTCGCCGCGCTGGACCGGTCGGACGCGCCCGAGGCGCTGGCCGACCTCGCGGCGGTGGAGACCGCCTTGCGCGAAGCACCCGACCTCCTGGGCGCCGAGGCCCTCGACTGGATCGCCCGGCGCGTGCCCCTGGGTTAGCAGGGCGTCCGTCCCGTCCGTCCACCGAGAGGCCGGGGCGGGGAAGTCCCTCGCACTGGGGCACAGCATCGATGAATCCGGCTCGCGGAGAGTCGGTGAGCGGCGTATTCCTGCGGGCCCCGGCACCCGAGGAGGCCGCGCAGGGGCGTGGTCCGCCCGACTCCGCATACCGACATCAGTGGGTCACCAGGTATGTGGCCTGACGTGCCGGCCGGGGCGGCGCGAGGTATCGACATGCCCAGAAGTACTGGTAGAACCCTGGCTCGCACTCTTATGCGGTCCCTGAGTGATTCCGGGAAAGCCGTTCTGAGAGCCGTTGCCCATGACGGGACTCTCGGAATGGAGCCCCGCCCTGAGAAGCGGCGCGGTTTCCGAACCCCAGCCGAACGCAGGCCGTTCACCCGCCCGGGCCGGCACCTCGGCAGAAGCGAAGAAAGGTACCGGCAGAAGACGGAGGCCGCGCTGTGAAGTGGGATGAGGTGACGCTGGTCATCCTCGCCGTGTTCGGTTGCGTCACATTGCTGCTGACGCAGGTCAGCGAGGTGCTGTCGAAGCTGCCGCACATCATCCGGGCATGGCGGCAGGTGCGGTACGAACTCAACCGGAGCGGCGAACCCGGCGACCACTCGGCAGGAGTCATCGACGCCGGGGTGCCTTCCCCTCGTGGCGGGGAGTGTGGGGCCGGAGAGTCCGAAGCGGGGCGGGACGAGCGGTGAGCCGGTCGGCGGTGCCGCTGGAGGAAGCCGCTTGAAGCTGCCGGCCCGGCGATCAGCGGCCCTCGCGCATGTGGGGAAGGCGGCGTTGGGTGGCCTCTCTGCGGAGGGGGATTTGCGCCATCGTGCAGGGTTCATCGGCCAGAGGTGGGGGCCGGGGCGTTGGCGAGGTGGTTCTTGAGTGTTGTCGGGAGTTCAGCGGGGAGCGTGAGTCGACGGCGTTCAACTGCGTGTCAATAGCTGGCAGTTGGGGCACCGTCGACTGTCGGTGGGGCGGGCTACCGTGATGAGTGTGTCGGGGCGGGGTTCGCCCTTTCTTCCATCGCGCTTGCTTCGAGGGACTCATCGATGACACATGTTCGTGGTCACCATCGCCGTGACGGAACCTGGGTTCGACCGCACCATCGCCGTACGAGGACGGGCGCCTCTCCGGCCGCTCGTCGCGCAGGCGCGCCATGCCGTGCGGACGCGGACGTTTCCCAGCCCTCTGCGGCGGGTTCTACGACCCGTGTGCGGGGACATCTCCGCAAGGGTCGCTATGTCCGGCCGCACGTCCGCCGGCTCAATCGTTCCGCTTCGGGGAGCGAAGGAGGGGGAAGCCGTACCGCTGGGGCTGCGGGAGGAGGAGTGGAAGGGAAGGGAGTGGTGATCGCTCTATTTCTCCTCTTCCTTGTCGTCTACGCCCTGGGCGGCAGCGGCGGTGCTGGTGCTGGTGCTGGTGCTGGTGCGACGGATGTTCCGGAGAAGTCTCCGGCCGCTTCTTCCGGTCCTCATCAGGTGAATTCCTCTCACCCGGCATCGCGGTAGAAGGGCGCTGCGGAGGGCTTGTACCAGCACGGGTCCCCTCCGTCCGCCTTTGCCGCGGGCGCCCGGCCGGTCACTCCCCGTGCTTCTCCCCCGCCCGTGGCTTGGCTCTTACGTGCATGCGTTCGCCCTGGCGGCCGAAGAGGCTGAGGATTTCTACGGGTTCGGTGCCGGCGCTGCCGAACCAGTGGGGGAGGCGGGTGTCGAACTCGGCGACCTCGCCCGCGGAGAGGGTCAGGTCGTGGTCGGCCAGGACGAGGCGGAGGCGGCCGGAGAGGACATAGAGCCACTCGTAGCCCTCGTGGGTGCAGGGGTCGGGGGTGCCACGGGTGGGCGGGATGATCATTTTGTAGGTCTGGAGGGGGCCCGGCTGGCGGGTCAGGGGGAGAACGGTACCGCCGTTCACCTGGCGGGGGGTGAGGCGGACGCGGGGATCGCCGACCTCGGGGGCGCCGACGAGTTCGTCCAGGGGTACCTGGTGCGCCTGGGAAAGGGGGAGCAGGAGTTCCAGGCTGGGGCGGCGCTGGCCGGATTCCAGGCGGGAGAGGGTGCTCTTGGAGATACCGGTCGCCTCGGCCAGCGCCGCCAGGGTCACGCCGCGTTCGGCACGCAGGCGTTTGAGGCGCGGGCCGACCTCGGACAGGGCGCGGGTGATGTCGGGTGAACGGTCCATGCCGTCCATTGCACCGCAGCCGTCCCGGAAACAGCAACAGAAGTTGCTACATATGCCCCGTGGCCGCACCCTGTGCGCGGAGGTGATCGCCGTGGGCGACCAGAGGTACAGCAAGAGTAGCGACGGCCGGGTGCGGTGCGCGCCGGGGAGCGCCGCCGTACGGAGTGCGGGGGCCGGTGTCGCGTACGACGCGGTGCTGATCGGCGCGGAGGCGGCCGGGCCGAGCGCCGCGCCGGTACTCGCGCGGGCCCGCCGCCGGGTGGCGGTGGTGGACGCCGGGGAGCCGCGCAACGCCCCGGCCGCGCGGATGCGGGGTTTTCTGTCGCGGGACGGGATGTCACCGGCGGCGCTGCCGGAAGTGGGGCGCGCCGAGGCGGCCGGCTACGGGGTGGCGGTGACCGGCGACCGGTTGGCGGGCGTCGAGCTGGGCGACGGGCGGATGGTGCCGCGCGACGCGGTGTTCGTCGTCCCCCGGACGGTGCCGCACAGCTCCCTGTTGACGGAGCTGGGGTGTGACACGGACGAGGACGGCTCGGTGCTCACCGACGCGTCGGGCCGTACCGGCGTGCCGGGTGTGTGGGCGGCGGGCAATGTCACCGAGCCCCGGGCGCAGGTCGTCACCGCGGCCGGACGGGGTGCGGCCGCCGCGATCGCACTCCATCACGATCTGGTGGACGAGGACGTGGCGCGGGCCGTCGAGGAGCGGCGGGCGGCGGAAGCCGGCGTTCCGTCGTGCGTACGGTAGCGGCGTCCTTTCGCGTGGTGTTCGTCCCGTCCCCGCGCCCCTGGGGTCCCCCGCGTCCCCTCCGTCCCTGGAGCAGTTCCTCCTCATCCTCATCCCTTCCCGGAACAGGAAACCGTTCATGAACGCGCATCACACCCACCACCCGCATGGCGCCGCGCACACCGAGGAACTCGACTGGGAGGCCATGGCCTCGCATCTGGAGCGCGAGGCCGAGTTGCACACGCCGTTCCTCGAAGGCGCGGCGGGCTGGCTGCGGGGGCTGCTCGGCGGTGAGGCGGCCGGGGGCCCGCAGGTCCGCCGCGTCCTCGACGTCGGCAGCGGGCCCGGGGTGGCCACCTGTGTGCTTGCCCGGTCCTTCCCGCAGGCCGAGGTCGTCGCGGTCGACCAGGGGGCCGGTCTGCTGGAACGGGTCAGGAGCCGGGCGGCCGCGCAGGGGCTGGCCGACCGGGTGACCGTTCAGCAGGCCGAGCTGCCGGACGCGTTCGGCTCCCTCGGCCGGGCGGATCTGATCTGGACCAGCCATGTGGTCCATCATCTGCCCGACCAGCGGGCGGCGTTGAAGGCCCTTGCCGCCCGCCTGCGGCCCGGCGGTCTGCTCGCCGTCGTCGAACGCGGGCTGCCCCCGCGTTTCCTCCCCCGTGACTTCGGCATGGGCCGTCCGGGCCTCCAGGCCCGTCTGGACGCCGCCGTCGAGGAGCGGTTCGCCGCCATGCGCGCACAGATCCCGGGTGCGGTGGCGACGGTCGAGGACTGGCCCGCGATGCTTGCCGGGGCGGGTCTCACCCCCGCCGGTACCCGCACCTTCCTCACCGATCTCCCGGCCCCCCTGGGGCTTCCGGCCCGCGAGTACCTGCGTACCCGTCTGGCACGGCTGCTGGACCAGACCGAGGAGCAGCTCGACGACGAGGACCGCGCCACCCTGGCGCGCCTCGTCGGCGAGGACGACCGCACGGGCATCCTCTGGCGCCCGGACGCCTTCTTCCTCACCGCCACCACCGTCCACACGGCCCGGGCGCTGCCGGAGAGCTGACGGAACCGGCCGGTCCCGAACGCGTCCTCCCTTCCTCTCTCCTCGCGTTCGCGGGCAGGGCGTTCGGGGCGGAGTGGCGGGGCCGGCTCCGGAGCTGTCCGGAGCCGGCCGGCCGTCAGCAGTGGTCGTAGAGCAGGGCGCGTACCAGACGGCAGGTGGTGTCGGAGGGGGTGTGGACGCCGATGTCGCGGGCGGTCGTGCGTATGGTGCGGTTGTCGGCCTCGTCGGGGCGGTAGACACCGGTGTCGAGCAGGGCTATGGCCAGGCGCATGGCCTTCAGGCGGCGGTTGTGGGATTCGTAGCGCTCGCGCGGCCATCCTGCGGGGAGCGGCTTCTTGGGCAGTGGGTGGGCCGGGAGAGGTTTCGTCATGAGTGTGGCAGTGGCCATCGAGACCTCCTGGAGCTGTGATGAACCCTCGCTGACTGGTGACCAGTCTACGAGCGACCACTGACAAAAGCCCCTGACCTGCGGCTATTCGGCGTTCAGTGCCTCCTCGGCCAGGGCCAGGATCTCGGTGACGCGGAGGCCGAAACGGAGGTCGCAGGGGTGTGGGCGGCCGGTGCGGACGGCCGTGAGGAGGGCGTCGACGGCGCGGTGGTAGGCGGGGAGGGGGCCGTCCTGGCGGCGGGGCAGGACGGCGGTCCCGGCGGTGCCGCGCAGGGTGACCGAGACCCCGGCGGCGGCGCGCGGGGCGGTCAGGCTGAGGGTCGCCGTGCTCGCCGCGCCGCTCTGGTGCCGCAGCGTCAGCAGCACGGTGTCCCCCGGGCCGCGTACGGCGGTGACCGAGGTGACGTCGCCGAGGACCGGGAGCAGGACGGACAGGGCGTGCGGGCCGACGTCCCACAGGGCGCCCTTGTCGCGCCGCCAGGCGGAGGTGGCGTACGGGCTGTCGCTGTCGGGGGCGAACACCGAGCCCAGCCAGTCGGCGTGCGCGGTGAACCAGCCGCCGGCCTCGGCCTGTTGGGCGATCCATTCCGCTTCGTTCTCCCCGAAGCGCGCGGTGAAGAAGACCACGCCCGCGACGCCCGCGCGCTCCGCCGCCGCGGTGACGGTGCGGGCGTCGTCCGGTGCGGTGGCGACCGGTTTGTCGAGCAGGAGGTGGCAGCCGGTCCCGGCGGCGCGGGCGGCGAGGGGGGCCTGAACGGCCGGTGGCAGTGCGACGGCGACGGCGTCGCAGACGTCGAACAGTTCCTCGGGGGTCGCGTACGCGCGGGTGCGGTGGGTGCGCGCCAGTTCCGCCGCGGCCTCGGGGCGCCGGCCCCAGATCCCGACGAGGGCTGTCCCGGGGTGGGCGGCCAGTACCGGCGCGTGGACGTGCTGTGCCCAGAAGCCGGTGCCGAGGAGGCCGATGCGCAGGGGTGTCGGCGTGGACGCCGGGGAGGAGTGCAACGCGGGTGCCATGGGACCAGTGTGCCGGTGCGCGGGGTGCGAGGGAGGCACCTGCGACTGCGGGGCAGGTTGAGGGACGGATGGGGCGGGGCAGCATGCGGGCCACCAGGGAGGGCCATCGGGCGACGGACCGCCCCGTATGCCCCACGGCGATCCTGCTCACACCCGCTCCCGCGTGAAGGACAGATCAACTGCGGTCTGGTCTAATGGGGGTCATGGCCAGCCTCACAGAAACCGCGACGGGTCGCAGCGACCTTGAGCCCTTCTGGCCGTCCCGGCAGGCGCACGCATTCGACCGTCTGTGTTGCCGCGCGCACTGAGCGCGGGCCCGCACCCCTTCGGACACCGCTGACCGGTGTCAGCAGCCCTGCCCGCGCGCACGACGTCCCCGACGATCCCTCTGCGCGAAAGAGCTGACGACCATGACCAACGTCCGTACTCTGTCCGCCACTTCAACGCCGGCAGGCCCCGCCGTCCCGCCCGTACCGCCACGGCAGCGGCTGCGGGCCGTGGCGCCCGGCGAGGTCCCGCCCGTGGCCGAGCTGCTGAACGCGGGCGCGACCTGGATCCCCGCGCCGCAGCACAGCCTTCCCGTGCTGCCGGGCCGGCCCCCGATGGTCGGCTATCTGGTGCTCGTACCGGCCGACACGGCCGCCGGGGCGCCCGGTGAGCGGCCCGCCGCACCGCCCCGGAACGCGCCGTCCGACGAGACGGCCTGCTTCGGCGACGCCGTCGTACGGATCGACGCCGAGCAGCGGACCGTACAGGTCCAGGGCCGCCCGCTGGACCTGACGTATCTGGAGTTCGAGCTGCTGGCCCATCTGGTCGCGCATCCGCACCGGGTGCACACCCGCGACCAGTTGGTGACCACCGTGTGGGGCTACGGGCATGTGGGCGACGGGCGCACCGTCGACGTCCATGTCGCCCGGCTGCGCAGGAAGATGGGCGCCGAGCACCGGTCGTCGATCGTGACGGTGCGCCGAGTCGGCTACAAGTACGTTCCCAGCGCCTGACGGCGGCCGGGCGCCGCAGGAGCGATCCGGTGCGCGCACGGCCGCTCCCCCGTGGGGCAGCCGGCGCGCACGACGGTCTGGGCGTACGCGGCGAGGGTCGCGCGGTCGGCGGCCCCCGGGGGCAGTGCGGGGTGGAGGATGATCCGTACGGTCAGTCCCCGGGCGGTGAGGACGCGGCGCAGTGAGGCGGCGAGGGTGTCCGGGCCGCAGAAGGCCGCGACGGTGCTGGGCAGGCCGTGCTGGGCGTAGGTGAGGGTCACCGGGCGGACGGGGGCGCCCGCGTCGAGGGCGGCCTGGAAGGTGGCGCGGCGGAAGGTGCCCCGGTCGGCGGTGCACCAGGTGGTGGCCTGGGGGAAGACGGCGACCGAGTGCCCGGAGGCGAGGAGGCCGGCCAGGTCGGCGACGGTGTGCGGGAGCCGTCGGGGGCTGCCGCGGTCGATGAAGCGCGTTCCGGCCCGGCGGGCCAGCCGGCCGATCAGCGGCCAGGCGGCGACCTCGCGTTTGGCCAGCAGGGTCACCGGTTCGACGGCGAGCAGCGCGAGGGTGTCGAGCCAGGAGATGTGGTTGAGGGCGAGGAGGGTTCCCGGGAGCGGGGAGGGTGCTGTCCCGGGTGGGGCGCTTGCGGTGTTCTCCGTGGCGTCCTGGCCGTAGGTCCCGCCCCGGTACGTCGCCTCCACCCGTACCCCGAGCGCCGTGAGGATGCTGCGGGCGTGGCCACGGAGGCGGATGGGGTCGCCGAGGCGGGGGCCGTCCGTGGTGGCCCGGTGGGCGGCGCGGGCGAGTGCGGCGCAGCGGCGGGCGGCCTCGGTGGCGGGGACGCGGGGCAGGGCGTGGGTGGCGCAGCGCGCCGTGCAGGTGGAGCGGATGTCCCAGGGCCCGTTCACGGCTGTCCCAGGAGGTAGCGGCGGTAGCGGTCGTCGAGGCGTTCCATGTCGAGGACGACGAAGAAGTCGGCGACGTCGAAGTCCGGGTCGTGGGCGGGTGCGCCGCATATCCAGGCGCCGATGCGCAGATAGCCGCGCAGTAGTGGGGGCAGCGGGGCGTGGGTGGGGCGTTCGGGAAGGGGGACGGTGGGGTGCCAGGGGTGGTGCGGGGTGACGCGGAGGCCGGGCGGGCAGGCGTGGCGGGTGAGACCCAGGGCGTGGGCGTGGGCGGCGGCCGTGCCGCCGTCGCCGAGCGGTACGGAGGCGCAGCCCGCCAGATGGCGGTGTCCGGAGCGCAGGGTGTAGCGGGCGAGCGCGGCCCACATCTGGGTAATCACCGCGCCGTCACGGTGGTCGGGGTGGACGCAGGAGCGGCCGGCCTCGACGAGGGAGGGGCGCAGCGGGTCGAGGGCGGTGAGGTCGAACTCGCCGTCGGAGTAGAGGCGCGGGCCGCGCCCCGGGGGCAGCAGGCGGTAGGTGCCGACGGTGCGGCCGGTGGCGGTGTGGGTGACGACGAGATGGTCGGCCGCGGCGTCGAGGGGGTCGATGTCGTGGCCGGGCAGCGGGGTGTGCAGGGTGGCGCCGAGTTCCTCGGCGAAGACCTGGTGGCGCAGGCGTTGGGCGGCGCGGATCTGGTCGGGGGTGCGGGCGAGGGTCGTGGTGTAGGCGGGGCGGGTGGGGGACGCGGTCGAGGCCATGTGCATGGGGCCCTCCAGGGGATGCCGGGCGCACCGCCGGGACGGGTGCGGCCCGATGGCCGGTACGGCGCTTCGCGGCCGACTGTTCCCGCGTCCGCCTCCCGGTCGCGTGAAGCGCGGGAGGCGCGCGGGTGAGGTTCAGGGGAACAGTGGCCCACGGGCGCGGACGGGTGGGCGCGGTGGGGCTGTTGGGCGGCGTGGTGCCCTTTTCCCGGCCGCTGGGGCCGCGCGTGGTGCGCGGATACGGACGGGCGGGCGCGGAGGAGCTGTTGGGCGGTGCGGGTGCCCGGTCCCCCGCCGCTGGGGCCGCGCGTGGTGCGCGGTCACGGAAGCCGCGCCGGCCGGCGCGAGTGGCCGTACTCCCCCGTGGGAGCGGCGCGTTCCGCCGGTGGAACGACGCCCCGGGCAGCGCGTACGCTGACCCCCCTGACGGACCACTACGGAGGGGAACGCACAGCATGGGCAGCGCAGCCGAGAAGGAGTGGCTCTACGGCCTGGACATTTCCGATGCCACCTGGCAGCGGGCGCCGGGCGACCCGGACGCGGAGGCGGTGGAGATCGCTTTCCTGGAGCGCGGTGCGGTGGCCATGCGCAATTCCAAGGAGCCGGACGTGGTGCTGCGGTACACGGAGGCGGAGTGGCGGGCGTTCGTCCTGGGCGCGCGGGACGGTGAGTTCGACCTGGAGCAGTGACTCCGCGGGCGGCGGGTCCGGGGCCTTGTGCCCGGCCCGCCGCGGACCGGTACCCATCCTGTGAGGTGTCCGTCGGCCATGTGGTGACGGGTCAACCTCACAGGATTCCTTCTTTTCGGGGAACGTGAAGCACAGGCACACGCCGTGCGCCCGCCCGCTCACGGCGGCACGGACGGCCCTCTCTCCTGCGGTCTCCCTCCCACCATCCCCGGAATTTTCCCCTGTCGCAGGGGTATTGCCACGCACTTACTCCCCAGTACATTGACGATATGTCTAACACGGCCTCGCTGCGGCCCCAGCCGGTCGCGTCCGAGCACATCCCGCTGAAGGCCCGCGACGTCGCCTTCGACTGGACGGACACCCCGCTGCACTGGATCCCCGGTGACCCCTCCAGCACCCATGTCATCAATGTGCTGCATCTGCTGCTCCCCGCCGGCGAGCGCTGGTTCGTCCACGTCTACAAGCAGGCGCTGCCCCTCATCCGTGATCCGCGGCTGCGTGCGGACGTCATCGGGTTCATCGGCCAGGAGGCGATGCACTCCCGCGCGCACGACGACGTCCTGCCGCACCTCAAGGCGCAGGGGCTGGACCCGACGCCGTACACCGCGCAGGTCGACTGGTTCTTCGAGAAGCTGCTCGGCGACCGGACGCTGCCCCCGGGGCGGGCGCGGGAGTGGTGGCTGCTGGAGCGGGTGGCGCTGATCGCGGCGATCGAGCACTACACCGCGTTCCTCGGCGACTGGGTCCTCAACGCGGACGCGCTGGACGCCAGGGGCGCCGACCCGGTGATGCTGGACCTGCTGCGCTGGCACGGCGCCGAGGAGGTCGAACACCGCTCCGTCGCCTTCGACCTCTTCGTCCATCTCGACGGCGGCTACCGGCGGCGGGTGCGCACCTGGGCCCTGGCGTTCAGCGCGCTGATGTTCCTGTGGCAGCGCGGGGCCCGCTTCTTCATGGAGAACGACCCGACGCTCCGCGACGGCAGGGCGTCCGCCCGCGCGTTCTTCCGCGGCGGCCGGGAGGGCGTGCTGCCGGGCACGGGCGCCATGCTGCGCTCGATCCCGCAGTACCTCGACCGCCGCTACCATCCCTCGCGGTACGGCAGCACCGCGCAGGCCGCCGCGTACCTGTCCCGGTCCCCCGCCGCGGTCGCGGCCGAGGCACGCACCACGGGAGGGACCTGAGATGCCCTCACTGCTGCGTCCGGGCGCGGTGCTGGCGGTGGCCGGCGCCGCGCTGCTCACCCGGCGCGCGCTGCGGCGCCGGATCAGGACCTCGCCGCTGTGGCCGATGCCCGCCCTGGAGGAGCCGATATCGGGCCGGGCTCGGGAACGCCGGAACGGTGCGGTGCTGCGGCTGCGGGTCGCCGAACGGACGGTGGCGGCCGACGGCGTGGTGGCGCTGCGGCTGGCCGGGGAGGAGGGGCTGCCCGCCTGGGAGCCGGGGGCGCACATCGACCTGGTGCTGCCGTCGGGGACGGTGCGCCAGTACTCGCTGTGCGGGGACCCGGCCGAGGCGGTGGCGCCCGGCGGCGGTACGTACACCATCGCCACCCGGCTGATCGAGGACGGCCGGGGCGGCTCGCGGGAGGTGCACGAGGCGCTGGGCGAGGGCACGGTGGTCGAGGTGCGCGGGCCCCGCAACCGCTTCCCCTTGGCCGACCGTCATGCGTATCTCTTCGTCGCGGGCGGCATCGGGATCACGCCGGTCCTGCCGATGGTCCGGCGGGCGGAAGCGGCGGGGCTGCCGTGGCGGCTGGTGTACGCGGGGCGGTCGCGCGCCTCGATGCCGTTCCTGGCGGAGGTGGAGAAGCTGGCCGCGTGCTTAACACATGCAAGTCGAACGATGAAGCCGCTTCGGTGGTGGATTAGTGG
>NZ_JCANQV010000092.1:0-21128 GCF_059553635.1 Candidatus Streptomyces philanthi | reverse complement strand
CGACGGCCCGGCGGACGCGCGCACCGAGCGGCGCGACCTGTCCGACGCCGAGCGGCTGGACAGTCTGCCGTTCCTGCCGCGCCAGGCGGACCTGGCCGGTCTGGAGCCCCTGCTGGGCCCGGACGTGATCGAGCCGATGGGCACGCTGGAGTCCGTGGAGGCGCTGGAGGCCCTGGACGCGCCGGAGTGGGACACGGCCGACGAGGGGGAGGCCGCGGAGCTGGCCGCCGCCCGCCGCCGCCACCCCTCGCACCCCGACTTCACGCCCGCCCCCGTCATCGGCGACCACGAGACCACCGTGGCGCGCCTGGAGCGGCTGGCGGTGGACGCCGTGCCGGTGGCGGACGTACGCCCCGGCCCGCTGGGCACCCTGGACGTCTATGTCTTCACGGACGGTACGACGCTCTGTCTGACCCCCGGCCACCGCGAGACCTCCGAGCGCGTCGCGACCGCGCTGGGCGCCGGGCACGTGCCGGTCCTGCTGGGCGGCTCCGGCATCTCCGGCGCGTACGCGCTGACCTTCGCCTGGGGCGAGGCCCGCCAGGAGAGCGTCTACATCCTGGCCGACCGCGTCATCGCCTCCCGCTGACCCGGGGTGGTGACCCCGCCCGGCCCGCGGAGCGACCACCTCTCCGCTACCAGCGCGCCGCCGTCTCCCGCACCGTCCGTACGGCCTCCGCGAGATCCCCGGCACGGTCCTCGGGCGCGGTGCGCAGGGCCTCGGCCAGGTCGTGCCCGGCCACGGCGAGCTGGTCGCCGACGGCGAACATGCCGGCGTCCGGCAGCTCGTACGGTTCCCGGTCGGGGTCCTCGACGCGCTGCGCGCGGTGCGCCAGCTCCCGCGCGAGGGCGAGCGCCTCGGCGGCGGCGCCCCGGCCAAGGGTGCTCTGCGGCAGCGCCCGCAGACGATCGGCGAAGGCGTCCACGGCGGTCTGCAAGGGCGTCACATCAAGCACGGTACGAGCCTAACCGCTCCCCGGGAGCGGACCGGCGCCCGCCCGATACGGCCTTGGGGCCCTCCGCCCGGCACCCGACCGTTCGTCACATTCCGGCCGAACCAGGCCGCACGGCCCGCCTCCC
This sequence comes from Candidatus Streptomyces philanthi, assembly GCF_059553635.1. Classification (NCBI taxonomy): domain Bacteria; kingdom Bacillati; phylum Actinomycetota; class Actinomycetes; order Kitasatosporales; family Streptomycetaceae; genus Streptomyces; species Candidatus Streptomyces philanthi. The sequence continues at coordinate 20,048 of NZ_JCANQV010000092.1, read as the reverse complement.
CCGGCCATCCCGCCCGGCGCACCGGAGACACCCCACCACGCACCACCCGCCCCGTCCGACGCACCCCAACGGACCGGGCCCGCCTCCGTGGACCCCGGCGACCGCCACCGTGTCGTACGCCCCCACCGCGCACGGCCCGGCTCCCGCACCCCACGGACCACCCCTGACCTGCGCCTCCCCCATCCCCCACCCTCGCCCCCGCAAGCTCCGCACCCCCGGCACCACCGTCCCGACGGGAGCGGGCGGAGAGGCCCGGCCCGTCCCCGGCGTCCGCGCGGGGGTGCCGCGACGGCCGCCGCGCATCTGCCACGGGTGGTTGCCAACGTGCGAACGCTGGGGCACGGTGTGCGGAAGAACCGGCAACGAAGGTGTCCGGAGGCGCCGATGTCGCACATCTCCGAAGAGACCCACCGGAATCTGCTCTCCCGTATCCCCCGCTGCACCGGCCGTGAAGTCTCCGAATGGCTGCGCACCCTGGACGAGGGACCCGCCCTCCTCCGCTTCGACGAAAGGGTCAGCTGGCTCCGCGGCGAGCACCAGCTCGCGTACGGGCACGCCAAGGCGATCGTGCACGAACACGGGCTCAGGCGCGCCGCCCGCAAACGCTGAGCGCCACGGAACGCCGAAGGGCCCGCGGGATGTCCCGCGGGCCCTTCGGTCGTCCGGTGCCCCGGTGGTGCCGGGGCGCCGGATCAGTCCCTCAGGATGGAGATCAGTCGCAGCATCTCCATGTAGATCCACACCAGCGTCAGGGTCAGGCCGAACGCCGCCAGCCAGGACTCCTCACGCGGCGCGCCGTAGGCGACGCCGTCCTCGACCTGCTTGAAGTCCAGGGCCAGGAACAGCGCGCCCAGGACGACACCCACCAGGCCGAACACGATGCCCAGGCCGCCGCTGCGGAAGCCGAGGCCGTCACCGCCGCCGAAGACCATGAACAGCATGTTGACCATCGACAGCATGACGAAGCCCATGGCCGCGATCACCACGAAGCGGGTGAAGCGGGCGGTGACCCGGACGATGCGCGTCTTGTAGGCGATGAGCATGGTCACGAAGACCGCCATCGTGCCGAGCACCGCCTGCATCGGGGCGCCCTGCATCTTGGGCATGCTGTTGAGGAAGCCGCTGAGCGCGCCGAGGAAGACGCCCTCCAGCGCCGCGTACGCCAGGATCAGCGCGGGCGACGGCTTGCTCTTGAAGGACTGGACGAAGCCCAGCACCATCGCGACCAGGCCGGCGCCGATGGCGAAGCCGAGGTGCTCGGTCAGGAACAGCCAGCCGACGGTGGCGCCCGCGATCACGGTGCCGAGCGTCATGGCGGTACGCGCCACGACGTCGTCCATCGTCATCGGGCGGGTCTGCGGAACGTACTGCGGCGGTGCCTCGGTCGCGTACGGCGCCTGGGCGTACGGGTTCGCTCCGGCGTAAGGGTTCGCGGCGGGGCCCCCGGCCTGCGGCGCGGCGTTGAAGCCCGCGTAGCCGGTGTCGCGGCTGAACCCCCGACGCGTGAAGACCGGGTTGCTGCTCCTCATCTCACTCCTCCATGGCCGCCCTGCGCGGCCTTCCCACAAGAGTAATGGCTTGGCAAAGACGCGTCGCTAGTTCTTGAGCACGATCTTTCCCGATTTTCCGGGGCGATATCTACGCTACGAGGAGTACGCGCAACCCCCGGAAAAGGTGCCCGGAGAACCACGCCCGTTGACACGGCCTTGACGCCCCCTCGCCTCCCGGGGCCCGCCCCTTACGGCTCCGCCCCCGCCTCCACCCGTCCCCGCCCTCCCCGGGGAAGACACGCGGCACACCACGCGGAGTGGGGAAGGTCACCCGTCCGGGACCCTCGACGGGAATCGGCACATGTGAAGGAAATGCAAAACTTACACCTCATCAGGTGAAACGGGGAGGGGTTTTCCACGCCCCCGGCCCCACCCCCGTGAGTGCCCCGAGAGAAGAGTCTCCGCTCCGTGCCCGTCGAGTTCGCCGACTGTTCCTACCGTCATCGCAAAGGACGGCAGGTCGTCGACCGCCTCTGTTTCACCTTTCCGCGAGGCCGCACGGTCCTGCTGGGCCCCAACGGGGCGGGCAAGACCACGCTTCTCCGGCTGGCGGCCTCTGCCGTCGCACCGTCGGCCGGCGCGGTGCGCTTCGCGGGCATGCGGACGACGGACCGCCGCCGGCTGCGCGAGTACCGCCGGCGGGTCGGCTGGATGCCCCAGGACATCCGCCCCCTGCCCGGGATGCGGGTACGTGAGCAGGTCGCCTACGCGGGGTGGCTCAAGGGGATGAGCCGGGCGCGGGCCTGGGACGCAGCACCCGGCGCCCTCGCCCGGGTGGGATTGGGCAAGCTCGCCGAGCGGTCCGCCGCCGAGCTCTCCGGCGGCCAGCTGCGCCGGGTCGGTATCGCCTCGACGCTCGTGCACGAGGCGGAACTCGTGCTGATGGACGAGCCGACGGCAGGCTTGGACCCGGCGCAGAACGCTGGGTTCCGGCGCGCTCTCGACGTCCTGGCCGGACCGTCCTGGGCCCCCACGCCTCCACCGCCCCTCCCGTCCTGTACGCCCTGACCGTGGCCACGTTCGGGTACGGGGCGGATGCGCGGCCGCACTCGGCGCCCGTCTCGGGCCTTGTCGCCTGGTTCGGCAGTGCGGTGCTGTTGTCGCTGGGGCTATGGGTCACAGTGCGGCGTGACATGCCGGGCCGCCACTGAGACGCTTCCGCTTCGGGCAAGAGAAAGGGGCCTCGGGCCCAATTCCGCCCGCCCGTTCCCCCGGAATCCGTCATTTCGTTTTGAACTGAACCACCGGTACACTCCCCGGTGAGTTGTGCCCGGAGCCGGACTTGAACCGGCACGGCCCGAGGGCCAGCGAGGTTTAAGCTCGCCGTGTCTGCATTCCACCATCCGGGCCTGGGTCCCCCCATGCCGCCCCTGAAGGGGGCAGGACGAGCGTAGCCCGCGGTGTCCCTCGGGCATCGGGACGCGATTCCGAGGTTGTCTTATTTTATTGGCAGCTGAGGGCGCGTCAGGACCGGTCAGGGGCCGTTGTCACACGCCTGCGGCGTCCCTTCGTCAACCCTCCCCGTCTCACGGCACGTGCCCGGATTGACGGAAAGTCGACCTCTGTTCGACGCTCCGGCGCGCTCCTGTGCGCACCGTACCCGCGGGCGACTTTCGTCAGGCGGCCTCTCATCCCCAGGGATGACCGCGTGGCTGACGGCTACGCCCCAGGACTGGGCCCAGGACGGTCACACGGGTTGACGTGCGGGCCGGTTTCCGTGGCGACGATGGAAGGGTCCGCATGACACGGCCCATTGAGCCACCGTCGGAATCCGGCCTCGCGCCCTCCGGCGGACCGCACGTCCCGACAGGAGCCCCACCCCGTGACCACCACCCACTTCGGCGTCCCCTCTGCCAGCTACGCCACGGCGGTGGCCGCCCGCGCCACGGAACTCACCAAGGTCTACGGGGAGGGCGACACCCAGGTCATCGCGCTCGACTCCGTGTCCGTCGAGTTCCACCAGGCCCAGTTCACCGCGATCATGGGCCCCTCCGGGTCCGGCAAGTCGACGCTGATGCACTGCATGGCCGGGCTGGACACGATATCCGGGGGCTCCGCCCGTATCGGCGACACCGAGCTGACCGGCCTGAAGGACAAGAAGCTCACCCAGCTGCGCCGCGACAAGATCGGCTTCATCTTCCAGGCGTTCAACCTGCTGCCCACGCTCACCGCGCTGGAGAACATCACCCTGCCCATGGACATCGCGGGCCGTAAGCCGGACCGCGCCTGGCTGGACCGCGTCGTGGAGACCGTCGGCCTCTCCGGCCGCCTCAAGCACCGCCCGAGCCAGCTCTCCGGCGGCCAGCAGCAGCGCGTCGCGGTCGCCCGCGCGCTGGCCTCCCAGCCCGAGATCATCTTCGCGGACGAGCCCACCGGCAACCTTGACTCCCGCTCCGGCGCCGAGGTCCTCGGCTTCCTCCGCAACTCCGTACGCGAACTGGGCCAGACCGTCGTGATGGTCACCCACGACCCCGTCGCCGCCTCCTACGCGGACCGCGTGGTCTTCCTCGCGGACGGCCGGATCGTCGACGACATGCCCGACCCGACCGCCGACAAGGTGCTGGAGCGGATGAAGGGCTTCGACGCCAAGGGACGCACCAGCTGACCCCCGGCAGCCGACCGCACTTCGCCCCTCTTCTCCAGGACTGACACACCCATGTTCCGTACCGCCTTGCGCAATGTGCTCGCGCACAAGGCCCGGCTGCTGATGACCGTCCTCGCCGTGATGCTCGGCGTGGCCTTCGTCTCCGGCACCCTGGTCTTCACCTCGACCATCTCCGGCGCCCTCCGCGACAGTGCCCTCAAGGGCTACGCCGGCGTCGACGTCGCCATCCAGCCGGACGGCTCCCAGTCCGGCCCCGGCGCCCGTCCCTCCCTCGACCGGAAGCTGCTCGACAAGGCCGCCAAGGTGCCCGGCGCCGCGTCGGCCTCCGGCACGGTCACCGGCTTCACCGCCATCGCCGACAAGAACGGCAAGCTGATCGGCAACGGGTTCTCCACCCGCGGCGGCAACTACTACCCGGGCGCCGACGGCAAGGACGCCCGCTACCCGATGCGTGAGGGCAGCGCCCCGCACGGCACCGGCCAGCTCGCCCTGGACTCCCGGACCGCCGACGAGGCGGGCTACAAGGTCGGCGACACCGTCCGCGTCTCCTTCGACGGACCGGTCCGCGAGACCAGGCTGACCGGCATCTTCACCACCGACGACGGCGCGGTCACGGCCGGCGGCAGCCTCGCGCTGTTCGACGACGCCACCGCCCAGAAGCTGTTCACCGGCCCCGGCCGCTACAGCGAGATCCACGTCAAGGCCGCTCCGGGCACCTCGCAGGCCGCGCTGCTCTCGGAGATCGAGAAGGTGCTGCCCGCCAAGGGCGCCGACGCCTCCACCGGCAAGCAGCTCGCCGACGACGACGCCGAGCAGACCGAGAAGAGCATGGACAGCGTGAAGACGGGCCTCCTGGGCTTCGCCGGCATCGCGCTGTTCGTCGGCATCTTCCTCATCGCCAACACCTTCACCATGCTGGTCGCCCAGCGCACCAAGGAGCTGGCGCTGCTGCGCGCGGTCGGCGCGAGCCGCCGCCAGGTCACCCGCTCCGTGCTGATCGAGGCCATGGTCGTCGGCGCGATCGCCGCCGTCATCGGTCTGGCCATCGGTGTCGGCATCGGCGCCGGAATGCGCGCCCTGATGAGCGGCACCGGCGCGATCGTTCCCGACGGCCCGCTGGTCGTCTCCGTCTCCACCGTCCTGACCGCGCTGGTGGTCGGTGTCGGCGTGACCGTGCTGGCCGCCTGGCTGCCGGGCCGCCGCGCCGCGAAGATCCCGCCGGTCGCCGCGATGAACAGCGTGCACGCCACCGCCACCACCAAGTCGCTGGTCGTCCGCAACACCATCGGCGCGCTCTTCGCGGGCGCCGGTGTCGCCGCCGTCCTGGTCGCCACCGGCATGAAGGACGGCAAGGGCGTGATGGGCCTGGGCGCCGTGCTGCTGCTGATCGGTGTGTTCGTCCTGACGCCGCTGCTGTCCCGTCCGCTGATCGCCCTCGCCGGTCCCGCGCTCCGCGCCTTCGGCATCGCGGGCACCATCGCCCGGCAGAACGCGGTACGCAACCCCCGCCGTACGGCGGCCACCGCCTCCGCCCTGATGGTGGGCCTGACCCTCATCACCGGTCTGACGGTGATCGGGAGCAGCGTCCAGAAGGGCGTGGACAAGATGGCGAGGGATTCCCTCAAGGCCGACTACGTCGTGTCCATGGTCGGTATGACGCCGCTCTCCCCCGAGGTGGAGAAGAATCTCTCCGCCCTGGACGAGGTCACCGCCTCCAGCGCGCTGCGCAGCTCCGCCGCCACCATCGATGACGACACCCACTTCCTGACCGGCGTCAACGGCGCGGCCTTCGGTGAGCTGTCCCGCCTCGACTTCACCTCCGGCTCCCTCGCCGGCCTGGCCGACGGCAAGGCGGTCGTCGACAGCAAAACGGCGAAGAAGCAGGGCTGGAAGGTCGGCTCCCGTGTCCCCGTGACGTTCGAGGACGGCAAGAAGGGGACGCTGACCGTCTCGGGTGTCTTCAAGGGCAACGAGATGTTCCAGCAGATCATCGTCGACAACAGCGTCCTGGGCACGCACCAGAAGCACGTCAGCGACCTCCAGGTGATGGTCAAGACGAAGGACGGCGCCACCGAGGCCACCAAGGACAAGCTGATCGACGCGCTGGGCAAGAACCCGGCGATCTCCGTCCAGGACAAGGAGGACGTCTCCGAGGGCATCTCCCAGTCGGTCAACCTGCTCCTGAACATGCTGTACGCGCTGCTGGCCATGGCCGTGATCGTCGCCGTCCTCGGTGTCGTCAACACGCTGGCGATGTCGGTCTTCGAGCGCTCCCAGGAGATCGGCATGCTGCGCGCCATCGGCCTGGACCGTTCCGGCATCAAGCGCATGGTGCGCCTGGAGTCGCTGGTGATCTCCCTGTTCGGCGGAGTGCTCGGCATCGGGCTCGGGGTGTTCTTCGGCTGGGCCGCCGGTGAGCTGATCAGCTCCTCGCTCACGACGTACGAGCTGGTCCTGCCGTGGGGCCGGATGGGCGTCTTCTTCGCCCTGGCCGCGGTGGTCGGCGTGCTGGCCGCGGTCTGGCCGGCCCGCCGCGCGGCGAAGCTGAACATGCTGGCGGCGATCAAGGCCGAGTGATCGCGCCGCCCGCCTACGGGAGGGGCCCCGGGACCACGCGCGTGGTCCCGGGGCCCCTCCTCGTGCGGCCGGTCAGCCGCGCCAGTCGCGGGCCCGCAGCGCCAGCCCGGAGGCGCCGGAGTCGGGGGTGCGGACGGCCAGCACCTGGTTGACCCCTATGCGGTTGCGCTCGAAGGAGAGCGCGGACGCGGCCATGTAGAGCCGCCAGACCCGGGCCCGTCCCGGGGAGGTGAGCCGTACCGCGGCGCGCCAGTTCTTCTCCAGGTTGGCGACCCACTGCCGCAGCGTCAGCGCGTAGTGCTCGCGGAGCGCCTCCACGTCCCGCACCTCGAACCCGGCGTCCTCCAGCGCCCCCGTCGTCCGGCCGACGGGCGCCAGCTCGCCGTCGGGGAAGACGTACCGGTCGATGAACTCGTCGACCTGGTACGCCTCCTCGTCCGCGAGCGGGCGGCGGGCGATCTGGTGGTTGAGCAGCCGGCCGCCCGGCTTGAGCAGGGCGTACAGGACCCGCGCGTACTCGGCGTAGCGGACGCGTCCGACGTGCTCGGCCATGCCGATCGAGGAGATCGCGTCGAACGGCTCGTCGTGGAGCTCGCGGTAGTCCTGCACCCGGATCTCGACCCGGTCGGCGAGCCCGGCCTCCGCGACCCGCTTGCGGGCGTAGCCGGCCTGCTCCTCGGAGAGGGTGATGCCGACGGCCCGTACGCCGTACTCCCGGGCGGCGTGCAGCACCATCGAGCCCCAGCCGCAGCCGACGTCCAGCAGCCGCTGGCCCTCCTTGAGGCCGAGTTTGCGGCAGATCAGGTCGAGCTTGTCGCGCTGGGCGTCCTCCAGGGTGCCGTCGGGGCCGTCCCAGTAGGCGCAGGAGTAGACCATCGACGGGCCGAGCACCAGCTCGTAGAAGTCGTTGCCGACGTCGTAGTGGTGGCTGATGGCCTCCTTGTCGCGCAGCAGGGTGTGCAGCGGGCCGCGGCGGCGCCGGGCCTCCTCGGCGGGCGGCGCGGGCGGGAGCGGGGTACCGGCGAGGGAGAGGAGTTCACGGGCCGCGGTGCGGACCCCGGGGCGGGCCAGAGCGCGCAGGACGGTGGCGCGCTGCGGGCGGGGCGCGGCCTCGGGGCGCTCCCAGATCAGTCCGGCGAGCAGGTCGAGCGCTTCGTAGAGATCACCGTCGACCTCGATGTCGCCCGCGACCCAGGCGCGGGCCAGGCCCAGTTCGCCGGGTTTGAACAGCAGCCTGCGCAGGGCCCGGCGGTTGCGGACGACGAGGGTGGGTGCCCCCGGAGGGCCGGACTCGCTGTGGTCCCAGGCCCTGATCCGCACGGGAAGCGGGACGCCCAGCACCTCCTCGGCGAGGCGGGTGAGCCGTCCAGCGGCGTCTGCCATGTCGCGCACCTCCGTATGACGAGTCGGGCTCAGAAGTTTCACCCAGCACGTAAACGTCAAACCGGCACCGGAGTAGTCCCGTTCACCCGTAAGGGAACGGCAAAACACCCGGCGCTCCGGAAGTGGACACGCCGAAGGGCGCCCGCCCCACGGATGGCGGACGCCCTTCGGGCCGGCCGGGTCTCCCCGGCCGGTGGCTCAGCTGGCCTTGGCCTTCGGCTTGTCGTCGGCCGAGGCGGCGGGCTTGGGGGCCGGCTTGGCGGCCTCGTAGAACTCCTCGCGGGGGTTCTGCATGGCGCTCAGGGAGACGACCTCGCGCTTGAGGAACATCGCGAGGGTCCAGTCGGCGAAGACCCGGATCTTGCGGTTGAACGTCGGCATGGCCATGCCGTGGTACGCACGGTGCATGTACCAGGCGAGACGGCCCTTGAGCTTGATCTTGCTCTTGCCCACGACGATCATCGCGACGCCCTTGTGCAGGCCCAGACCCGCGACGGCGCCCTTGTTGGCGTGGCTGTACTCCTTCTGCGGGAAGCCCCGCATACCGGCCACCACGTTGTCGCCGAGGACCTTGGCCTGCCGCAGCGCGTGCTGCGCGTTCGGCGGGCACCAGGCGTTCTCGTTGCCGTTCCGGCGGCCGACCATGTCCGGGACCTGGGCGTTGTCGCCCGCGGCCCAGATGTAGTCGGTGCCCTGCACCTGGAGGGTGGGGGCGGTGTCGACGTGACCGCGCGGGCCCAGCGGCAGGCCGAAGCGGGCCAGCGCCGGGTTGGGCTTGACGCCGGCGGTCCACACGATGGTGTTGGCGTCGACCTCCAGGCCGTTGTTCAGCACCACGTGGCCGTCCACGCAGGAGTCCATGCCGGTCTTGAGGTAGACCTCGACACCGCGGCCCTCAAGGTGCTCCTTGCCGTAGGCGCCGAGCTTGGGGCCCACCTCGGGGAGGATCTTGTCGGCGACGTCGACGAGGAGGAACCGCATGTCCTCGCGCTTGACGTTCTTGTAGTACTTCGCGGCGTCGCGGGCCATGTCCTCGACCTCACCGACGGTCTCCGCACCCGCGAAGCCACCGCCGATGAACACGAAGGTCAGCGCCTTGCGACGGACCTCCTCGTCGGTCGTGGAGTCGGCCTTGTCGAGCTGCTCCAGGACGTGGTTGCGCAGGCCGATGGCCTCCTCCACGCCCTTCATGCCGATGCCGTTCTCGGCCAGGCCGGGGATCGGGAAGGTACGGGAGACCGCGCCCATCGCGATGACCAGGTAGTCGAAGGGCAGCTCGTACGACTCGCCGACCAGCGGGGCGATCGTGGCGACCTTGCGGTCCTGGTCGATGGTGGTCACCCGCCCGGTGAGCACCTCCGCCTTGGGCAGCACCCGTCGTAGCGGGACCACGACATGGCGCGGGGAGATGCTGCCGGCGGCAGCTTCAGGGAGGAAGGGCTGGTACGTCATGTACGACCGGGGGTCGACGACCGTGACGGTCGCCTCTCCGTACCGCATCTTCTTGAGGATGCGGCGTGCCGCGTACAGGCCTACGTACCCACCGCCTACAACGAGGATCCTGGGACGCTCCGTGGTGCTCATGCAATCGAGTATCCACCCCCTCTTAAGGGGTCGCTCGTGAGCCCCTTCACAAGGATCGGAAGGGCATCTGCTACACTCCGCCGCCCCGTGACGGACGCCATACCCCGCCACGGGAACCAGCGCCCCCTTCAACGCGTTGGACACCCGCCGTGATCAGGGATTGTGAACACCCGGCCGACTGGACCACACGCCGTGCAACCACACCCCCGACAACGGAATCACCGCGCTTTCCCGGGCCCCGAGGGTCTTAAGACCTTCGAACGAGGGCCCAACGGCCGCTTTCCTCACCCCTCGGGCATCTTTTTCATGTGAAGGATTTCACGAACTTTTTTTGCCTACGGGGTCGCGCGGGCCCCACGGAGCGACCGCACGGCCCCTCGCCCGACACCGGCACCACCCAAGAACGGGACCGGACGGGCACATTGGACCACGCCCACCGGAGCCCGCGAGGGCGCCCGAATCCATGATCACCCCGCCGTGCCGCCTCTTTATATTGGGGCCATGCGTCATGGAACCATGACCGAAGTATCGGCGATCACCCTCCTGACCACCGGCGCCACCCTGCTCGCCGCGGGCGCCCTCCTCCCCGCCGGCTTCCTCCGGGGCCTGGCCCTCGGCTCCGGCCTCGCGGCGGCCCTGACGGGCGCGGTACGACGAGCCGGCGAGGCACGCCGAGGGGGCGGGCCAGGCGCGATTCCACCGTCCCGTCCCCCTACTTGCCGCACACCAGAAGGCCGCCGAGCGCGTTGATCTCGAACGCGCCGTGGCGGTCGATGTGATCGGCGACGAGCACACGCGCCCGCTCGATGGTGGCTTCGAAGGGCACGGCGTGCTGTGCCGCCCATGCCCGGTACGACCGCATGTGAGCGATCACCGGGTCCGGAGTCGGTACCGCGATCACACCCGGTAGCTCGATGACCTCGACGGTGCCGAACTCCGCGCCAAGGAAGCCACGCGCCTTCTCCAAGGGGAATCGTGCGCTGAGGGAGATCCGGGACGGGCCGCGGTCCATGCCGAGGACATCGCCCGCGGCGCGCTCCCACAGACGGTCGAGTTCGGCCTTGTCGTGCTCGCTGTTCGTCGACACGATGACGACACCGTCGTCGGCGACAACCCGGGCCAGCTCGGCCACTGCCCGCGGAATGTCGGCAACGTGGTAGAGCATGTGCATGGCCAGTGCCGCGTTGGCACTCCGGGAGGAAAGCGGAAGGCGTTCGGCGTCCGCCACGGCCACCGGGCGCGGAAGCTCGTCCAGAATGCCGGACGAGACATCGAGGCCCAGAACGTGAAGGTCCGGGCGCTGCGCGTTCAGGCGCTTGAGGAACTTCCCGTTGCCGCACCCGACGTCGACCACGGCCCCTCGCACATCGGCCAAGCCCTCGACCACCAGGCCAGGGAGGTCATGACTCGGCCGTTGCCACTCGTAAAGGGACTGCCGCGCGGCGAGGTCCCTTTCGTCCCGGTAGGCGCTGCCGGTAAGGATGGAACGGTCCGTCACGGCGTTGGGCTCGGTCGGCAGACCGGTCATGGGCGCCACTCCTGTCCCCCGGCCGAAAGTGCTGGGGCCATGACGACCTCCTTGAGTCGTTCGCGCAGGTGTGAGACCTGGGTCGATCCACGGTATTCGGGCGAGCCAAGTTCGACACTGATCTCGCCGAGCCGCCGCGCGATGCTCGCGGATCGCCTCTCGGGACGGGCGTCGAGAACGAACCCGAGCATGGCCTCAGTCCCCTCGATGTGGCCGGCCTTCATGTGACCTCGCGCTATGTCCAAATGGGCCGCGAACAGATCCCCTACGGATTGATCAGCACCGTCTGCACTCCGGTACAGGCGTACGGCGGTCTCGGCGCTGGTGATGGCCGATTGCACATGGCATGGTCCTCCAATGGCGAGATGGGTGGTTCCCGCATAGGCGAACTGCTTGGCCACCGGAAAGCTGAAGATGCCGGGGAATTCGTCTTCTTCCTGGGACTGCTCCCGCCGACGTTGTGCGGTCTCCAGAGCCACCGCGGCACCGCTCCGGTCACCTGCCACCGCCAGGACCGGGCTTCCAGGCCGGCCAGTCGCGCACCGATACTGCCCGGAGCGGAGAACCGCTGCCCCGCTCGGGCCAGCTCGGCTGCCTGCTGCGGAGCGCCGTTCCAGAACGCGATGACGGACTGTACCGCGCGGACCCATGCCCGCAGACCGTTGTGCCCGACAAGGTCGGCGCATGCCCAAGCGGCCCGCGAATGGGCCGCGGCGGATTCGTAGTCGCCGGCATCGAGGCACACATGCGCGGAGAGCCCGCACAGATGCCCGGCGAGCAGGTACAGCTCATGTGTGTCCACCGGGCGCTGACGACCTTTCAGCAGCTCGAACGTGGCACGCCTCAGGTCACCGATCTCCCCGTACAACTCGGGCAGCGGGTGGCTGACATAGTGGCGCGCCAACCGTGTGACGTCGGCGTGGAGCCCTTCAAGCGCTGCCGAGCTGGTGTTACTGACCGCGATGAAGCGCGTGAACTCGGTTGCCTCGGCGGCATCGGCAGCAAGCCCCCTCCGCGTCGGTGGCTGTCCCACCTTCGGCACGAGCACGGTCGGCGTTGGCGAAGGCTCCTTCCGCCGCCGCCTACTGACCGCGGCGGCGCGGTCGAGCACAGCTGCCTCGACCCCGAACACGTCCGCGAGGTAGCTGCGCACCCGTGCTGTGGGGATGCGCTTCTCCCGCAGATACCGGCTGATCTCCTTGCCCGTGATGGTCGCTCGTCCATCACGTTCGTTGATCTCCTCAGCGATCCGCTGATGAGTCATTCCGCTCTCATCGCGAAGCCGCGCCAGAAGTTCGCCGATGCCCTCCGGCCCCATGTGCTCTCTCCCTTGCGGCACACCGTCCGGCCCCCATTCTGGCCCCCTTGTTGGCCCCCTCCCAGGCTCCCGACACCATCGAGCGACAGCGGTTGGCTGGTTACATGCCCTCGCAGCCTCCCTTCCCGCTGTTGCACCCGCCCCAGCAGACAGAGCACGACGCAGGCACACACGCGCCTCGTGTCAGCACTCCGCCCCCACGAGGCGAGGTAGACGTGCATGTGACGAAAGAGCGGATGTTCAGCCGACGGCGTACGGCCGCAGGTGCGGCCCGTGCCTTCGTCGTCGGCGTCATGCGCGCTGCCGGCCTTGAGGACCGCGTCGAAGAGGTACGTCTGTGTACCTCGGAGTTGACGACGAACGCCCTCGCGCACGGCAGCCCGCCCGGACGCAACATCCTGGTACGGACCGTCATCGACGGCACCCGGCTGCGCATCGAGGTGCACGATGCCGGGGATGGAATGCCCCGCCTCCGCACCGCCGCCAGCACGGACGAGCCCCACGGCCACGGCCTGGTCCTCGTGGAAGCCCTGGCCGACGACTGGGGAGTCACACCGCGCTCCGGGCCCGGGAAGATCGTCTGGGCCGAGTTCACGCTCGCTCCCGTCTCAGGGGCAGTCGTCTGCTCCCCTCCCTGTGGTGGCATCGCCCTCACACCCGTACCGCAATCACGTCAAAGGAGAACCATGGCCGCCATCGAGTACGAGGCGAAGGTCCTGGACATCGACCTCGCGAAGACCACCCGGCTCATCACCGACGCCGGCGGCGTCCTGCGCACCGGGTCCCGGCTCATGCGCCGGTATGTCTACGAGACGGTCCCCGCCGTCCCCGGCCGGTGGGTGCGCCTGCGGGACACCGGCACCGTCACCACCCTGTGCGTCAAGGAGATCTCCTCCGACCGGATCGACGGGACGCGGGAGACGGAAACCACCGTCGGTTCGTTCGAGGAGACCCACGCGCTGCTCGGCCTCATGGGGATCACGCACCGGAGCTACCAGGAGAACCGGCGCACCTCGTTCCTCCTCGGGACCGTCCGTCTGGAGATCGACGAGTGGCCCCGCATCCCTCCCTACCTGGAGATCGAGGCCGATGACGAGGCACAGGTGCGGGCGGCGGCCGACGCGCTCGGATTCGATGCCGCCCGGCTGACGGCGATCAACACCACCAAGGTCTACGACCGCTACGGCATCGACCTCGGCTCGATCGCCGACCTGCGCTTCGCGTAGGGCAGCGTCCACCCCGGCCGGGTCCGTCCCGCCGGTACGGAAGAAGGGCATCATGCACGACCTCAGCAGCCTGCCGGTCGAGGTCAGGCCGGACCGCACCTTACGCGTAAAGATCATCGACGCCTGCGGTCTCGCCTGCACCTTCTGCCACAACGAAGGCACCCCCGTCACCGCCGACAACGCTGGACGCGCCGCCGACGCCTTCACCGGCACCCCGGGCCGCTCCGGGCGCGTCTCGATCTACCTCAAGACCAACGGCGCCGGCTTCCTGCCAGCCCGCATCCCCGCCGACTCCGACTTCGCCCTCGCCCTCGCCGCCGTCCGCGGCAGCCTGCCCACCAACGAAGTCCACTTCACCGGCGGAGAACCCACCCTCCACCCCGACCTGCCCGGCCTCATCCGCATCGCCCGCCGCCTCGGCCTGACCGTCGGACTCACCAGCAACGGCGAGAACGGCGCCGCCGTCCTGCCCACATGCGCGGCGGCCGGCCTCGACCGCGTCAACCTGTCCGTCTTCGGCACCACCCCCGACGAACTCGCCGCCGTCCAAGCCCCGCGCCTCGCCTCACCAAAACTGGCAGCACGCAAGCTGGCCGCACTGGACGCCACGATCGAGACCGCCACGGCGCACGGCGTCAAGGTCTCCGCGAACATCGTCATCCCCGACCACAACCACGTGGCACGAGTACTCCGCATCATCGAACGGCACGGGCGCACCGTCACCGTACGCATGCTCGTCAACCTGGAGGACGACGGCGCGTCCCTCGCCGCCATGCAAGAAGTCGTCGACCACCTCGGAGCGGTACCGGTCCGCCGCATCATCACCGCCGGCGCCTCCGACCAGCGCGTCCGCTACCGCCTCCCGGACGGCCGCACGCTCTACACCAAGAGCATCCGCCCCGTGCGCCTCCCGCAGACCTGCGCCGACTGCCGCTTCAACAATGCCGACGACTGCCAGGAGGGCTACTACGGCGTCCGCATGTACCGCGCCACCGACGGACCCTTCATGATCGGCGTCTGCCTCCAACGCATGGACCTCTGCATGACCCTCGGCGAATTCGTCATGAGCCAACGCTGCCGCGAAGTCACCACCTTCCGCGACGACGAAACCGCACGCCTCACCCGCCTGCACACACCGGCAGCGCCCGCACCGGCCCCTGAACCCGAGAGGAGGCCGTGACGCGGACGATCAGCGGCGCCCCAGGAGCATCATTGGGGCGCCACCTCACCGCGGTCGGCCGCGGATCTCGGCCCGCGGATCTCCGTCAGGCGATGCTCCAGCCGATCCCGTCCAGGATGTCGTGCTCGCTGACGACGACCTCCTGGGCGCCGGTCCGCTCCATGACGGACAGCAGGACGAGGGCGCCGGAGGCGATGACGTCGGTGCGGCCGGGGTGGATGACGGGGTTGGCGGCGCGTTCGGTGTGGGTGGAGGCCAGGAGGCGGTGGGTGATGTCGCGGACCTGGGTGAGGGGGATGCGGGAGTGGTGGATGGCGGTGGAGTCGTAGCGGTCCAGGCCCAGGGCGAGGGCGGCGACGGTGGTGACCGAGCCGGCGAGGCCGACGAGGGTGGGGGCGTCGGTGAGGGGGACGGTGCGTTCGGCCTCGTCGAGCGCCGCGGTGATGTCGGCCTTGACGGCGGCGATCTGAGCGGGCGTCGGAGGGTCGGTGAGGGCGCCGTCGTTCAGCAGATGACGTTCGGTCATGCGGACGCAGCCGATGTCGACCGAGCGGGCCGCCTGGACGGAGTCGGAGCCGAGGACGAACTCCGTGGAGCCGCCGCCGATGTCGACGACCAGGTAGGGGCGCGGCAGGTCGTCGCGTCCGGCGAGTTCCTTGGTGGCGCCGGTGAAGGAGAACGCGGCCTCCTGGTCGCCGGTGATCACCTCGGGTTCGACGCCGAGGATGCCGACGACGCCGCGGACGAAGTCGTCACGGTTCTCGGCGTCGCGTGAGGCGGAGGTGGCGACGAAGCGGACGCGTTCGGCGCCGTGGCGCTCGATGGCGTCGGCGTACTCGCGGCAGGCGGCGAAGGTGCGTTCCAGGGCCTCGGGCGCCAGCCGGCCGGTGCGGTCCACGCCCTGGCCGAGCCGGACGATCCGCATCCGGCGGTCGAGTTCCGTCAGCTCCCCGGTGGCCGGGTCGGCGTCGGCGATCAGCAGGCGGATGGAGTTGGTGCCGCAGTCGACGGCGGCGACCCGCGTCATTCGGCGTCCCCCTCGGCGTCGGCGCAGGGGCTGACGCAGGGGCCCTTGCGCCACCACTCGGGCAGCATGGCGATCGCCTCGTCACCGAGCGGGTTGACGCCGGGGCCCGCGGCGAGCGAGTGGCCGACCAGGACGTGCAGGCACTTGACGCGGTCGGGCATCCCGCCGGCGCTGGGGAAGCCCTCCAGGACCTCGATGGCGTCGCGGCGCCGGATGTAGTCCTCGTGCGCGGCGCGGTAGGCGGCGGCGAGTTCCGGGTCGGTGGCCAGGCGCTCGGTCATCTCCTTCATCACGCCGTTGGCCTCCAGCGTGCCGATCGCGGAGGCGGCGCGCGGGCAGGTCAGGTAGTAGAGCGTGGGGAAGGGGGTGCCGTCCTCCAGGCGCGGGGCGGTCTCGACGACGTCCGGCTGGCCGCAGGGGCAGCGGTGGGCGATGGCGCGCAGGCCGCGCGGGGGGCGGCCGAGCTGCTCCTTGAAGGCGGCGATGTCCGCGGCGGTGGGGGCGGTGGGCTCGGTGTGGGGAGGAGGGGTGTCCATGGGCGCTTTCAGTGTGGTGAGGCAGGGGGGACGGGTGGTCACTTCTTGTCGGCGGAGTCGATGCCGTCCCAGAGGTTCTTGTACCAGGGGCGTTCCTCGGCCTCGGAGTTCCGCCGGGTGCCGGTGCCGGTGCCGTCCTTGACGAGGTAGCCGGTCTCCCCCGGTCTGACGTAATGCAGGTGCAGCCGGGCCTGCTGCTCGACGTAGGCGGGGTCCTTCCAGCGGGCCTTCTCGTCGCGCAGCCGGTCGAGTTCGCGGCCCGCCTCCTCGGCCTTGCGGCGCTGTTCGGCGATGTCGGAGCGCTGCGAGACGTACTGCCGTATCGGGTAGGCGAGCGCGACGATCAGGGAGCACATCACCAGGGCGAGCAGGGCGGCCCGGCCGGTGAGGCGGTTGCGGCGGGGCCGCCGGGCGCGCTGGACGCGGGCGGCGGCCTGTTCGCCGAACGCTCTGAGTCGGGTCGCGGTCGAGAACCGGTCCGCGGTCACGTCGCCTCCCCTGGCTTGCCGGCTTGTCTGCGGTACGAACGTACGCCCCCGGACGGCGCGCCGTGCCGCGCCACCCGCCCGGGTGCTGCCGGGAGGGTCACCAGCGCAGCCGTCCCCGGCAACGGTACGGGACCGTGGCCGGGGACGCGTGGACGTGCGGCGTACCGGGAGGTACGGGCGGTGTTACTGCGCGGGGCGGAACCGCGGGAACGCGGAGCGGCCCGCGTACACGGCGGCGTCGTCGAGGATCTCCTCGATGCGCAGCAGCTGGTTGTACTTGGCGACGCGCTCGGAGCGGGCCGGGGCGCCGGTCTTGATCTGGCCGCAGTTGGTGGCGACGGCGAGGTCGGCGATGGTGACGTCCTCGGTCTCGCCGGAGCGGTGGGACATCATGCACTTGAAGCCGTTGCGCTGGGCCAGCTCGACGGCGTCCAGGGTCTCGGTCAGCGAGCCGATCTGGTTGACCTTGACGAGCAGGGCGTTGGCGGAGCCCTCCTCGATGCCGCGGGCCAGGCGCTCGGGGTTGGTGACGAACAGGTCGTCGCCGACGAGCTGGACCTTGGCGCCGAGGCGGTCGGTGATGACCTTCCAGCCGGCCCAGTCGTCCTCGAACAGCGGGTCCTCGATGGAGACCAGCGGGTAGGCCGCGACCAGCTCCTCGTAGTACTCCGTCATCTGGGCGGCGGAGCGCTCCTCGCCCTCGAAGAGGTACTTGCCGTCCTTGTAGAACTCGGAGGCGGCGACGTCCAGGGCGAGCGCGATGTCCTGGCCGGGGACGTAGCCGGCCTCCCGGATCGCCTCCAGGATGAGGTCCAGGGCCTCGCGGTTGGAGCCGAGGTTGGGGGCGAAGCCGCCCTCGTCGCCGAGGCCGGTGGCCAGGCCCTTGGCCTTGAGGACCTTCTTGAGGGTGTGGTAGACCTCGGCGCCCCAGCGCAGGGCCTCGGAGAAGGACTCCGCGCCGATCGGGGCGATCATGAACTCCTGGATGTCCACGTTGGAGTCGGCGTGCGACCCACCGTTGAGGATGTTCATCATCGGGACGGGCAGGACGTGCGCGTTCGGGCCGCCGAGGTAGCGGAACAGCGGGAGGTCGCTGGCCTCGGAGGCGGCGTGCGCGACGGCGAGGGAGACACCCAGGATGGCGTTGGCGCCGAGGGAGCCCTTGTTGTCCGTGGCGTCCAGGTCGAACATGGCCTGGTCGATCAGGCGCTGCTCGGTCGCGTCGTAGCCGACGAGCTCCGGGCCGATCTGCTCGATGACGGCCAGGACGGCCTTCTCGACACCCTTGCCCTGGTAGCGGTTGGGGTCGCCGTCCCGCAGCTCGACGGCCTCGAAGGCACCGGTGGAGGCACCGGACGGCACGGCGGCACGGCCGGTGCTGCCGTCGTCGAGGCCGACCTCGACCTCGACCGTGGGATTACCTCGCGAGTCGAGAATTTCGCGGGCTACGACGACGTCGATGGACGGCACGTTGTCTCCTTCATGGGGTTCTGGAGTTCTGCAGCACGAGCCTAACGGCCTCGGGCCGCTCCGCTCGCCCTCGGCCCGCGCCCGGGAACGAAGAACGCCCCAAAGCCGCAGTTCATGGGCCGTATGGGGACATTGTTCGCCGAGCGGGGAAAGGTGCGCTTTCGGGAAGGGCACGCCGTTGTGTCCGGGACCAGGGTACGGAGAAGCCCCGCCCGGCGCGCCGTGGGGACGCTGCGCCGTGCGGGGCTGGCTCGCGGGACGGGACTCAGACGTTGAGCTTCTGGCCCGGGAAGATCAGGTTGGGGTTGCCGCCGATCACGGACTTGTTGTTCGCGTAGACGGTCTTCCAGTTGGAGCCGTGCGCCTTGGCGATCTTGGCGAGGGTGTCGCCCGCCTTGACGGTGTAGTTGCCGTGGCCCATGGAGCGCTGCGGGGCGGGAGCGGTGTGGCTGCGCTGCGGCGCCGGGGTGGCCTTGCGGACGGTCGGGGCCTGCTGCTTCTGCTGCGGCGCGGACTGGACGCGCGGCTTGGAGGTGCCGGCGGAGGGGTTGACGTTGGCGGCGGGGCCGCCGGCGGTCAGGCCGCCCTTGCCGGCGCAGCCCCAGGCGCCCGGGCCCTGCATGGCGAGCAGGCGCTCGGCGACGGCGATCTGCTGGGCCTTGGTGGCCAGGTCGGCGCGCGGGGCGTACTTGGTGCCGCCCGCGGCGGCCCAGCTGGAGTTGGAGAACTGGAGGCCGCCGTAGTAGCCGTTACCGGTGTTGATCGACCAGTTGCCACTGGACTCGCACTGGGCGACCCGGTCCCAGGTCTCGACGGAGGCGGCGTTGGCGGAGGAGGCACCCATCAGCGGGGCGGCCACCGCGGCGCCTGCGACACCCGCGAGGGTCGCGACGCGGACGGCCTTGGACGGACGGCGGTGCTTGCCCTTGTTGGTCAGCATTCTGCGTATTCCTCACCGACGCCTACGAGGTGAGCTGTCGGGTTCGGACTGTGAGTTGCCCGGCCGTGTGCGTGGTGCACGTGGCTTCACCCCAAGCCGGTCCGGTCCGCTGTCGCGGATCTCGCCGGCGCCTACCTTGGTTCCCCCGCTCCTGCCTTCGGCGCTTGCGCGTCGACCGCCTTCGACCCACCGGCAGGATTCGGCGTGTGAGCGAAGGGCTCGCTTTGGCGAGCGGTCCTGACCTAAACACGAACTTCGTTGTGGTTCAAACCCCGACTTCTGAACCAAGTCGACTGTTTATGACCGTAGTTTGGTCATATTTCCGCAGGTCGGGCGCGGTATGGATTCTGTGAATGGCGGGGACACGCCGGGAAGGCAACGAGACCCATGTCTCACTTTTGCCAAACCCGGCAAAAGCCGCGAACTACTCCGTCTGCCGGCCCAGATCGAGGACCTGACCAGGATGGATGAGGTCCGCGTCGTCCCCCACGACCTTCTTGTTGCGCTCGTAGAGCGCGGACCATCCACCGGGCAGTTCATGGCTGTCCGCGATCGCTGACAAGTTGTCACCAGCCCGTACGGAATAGGCCGTACCGTCCGGCGGCGTGGTGGTCCGCTCACCGCCGCGCGAGGCGT
>NZ_JCANQV010000091.1:0-21145 GCF_059553635.1 Candidatus Streptomyces philanthi | reverse complement strand
GGCCGGGGCCTCAGATGCCGAGGCGGCGGGCGTTGTGGCGGGCTCCGGCGCGGACGCCCGTTCCTCGGCCACCAGCCGCTCGAACTCGGGAGTGACCCGGGCGACCGCCCCCGGGCCCAGAACGATCTGGTACGTGTCGTCCTCCACCACGCCCATGACCGCGGGCAGCGCCTTGAGGGCGTCGTCCTGGACCTGGGAGCGGTCCCGGACGCCGAGGCGGAGACGGGTCATGCAGTGGGCGACGGAGGTGATGTTCCCGGCGCCGCCGACGAGGGGGAGGAGCGCGGCGGCGATGGCGCGGTTCTTGTCTTCGGACATGTGCGGTGCCTTGCTGTGCGGACAATGTCGGGAAGGGCAGGTCGTTCTGCGGGGCGCTGGGGCGGGACGGTCCGTAACGGCTGGTGGGGGACGGTCCGTAATCGGGCGGGGGCGGGTGGCCGGCGCATACGCGTCAGTCCTTCCGGGCGGCCTGGAGGGCGTCGCGCAGATGGCCGCGCGAGGCATCCAGGAGACGGGCGGCGGTCGGTCCGTCGACCCCGCCGAGCAGGGTGAGGACGGCGTTCTTCACCTCGCCGCCGGTGGCCGCGAGGGCGGCCTCTATCTCCGGTTCCGAGGCGCCGGTGGCGAGGGCGACGATCCGCCGTGAGCGGGCGTGCAGCTTCTCGTTGGAGGCGCGGACGTCGACCATCAGATTCCCGTACGTCTTGCCCAGCCGGATCATGGTGATCGTCGAGAGCATGTTGAGGACGAGCTTCTGGGCCGTACCGGCCTTCAGACGGGTGGAGCCGGTCAGCAGCTCCGGGCCGACGACGACCTCGATGCCGTGCTCGGCGGCCGCGGCCAGCGCCGATCCCGCGTTGCACGACAGGCCGACGGTCAGCGCCCCGACCGAGCGGGCGTGTGCGACGGCGCCCACCGCGTAGGGCGTGCGGCCCGAGGCGGAGATGCCGACGACGGTGTCCCGGTCGGTGAGGCCGAGCGTCGTCAGGTCCTCGGCGGCGAGCGCGGCGCTGTCCTCGGCGCCCTCCACCGCCGTGACCATCGCGGAGGGGCCGCCCGCGATCAGCCCGACCACCTCGGAGGGGTCGGTGTTGAAGGTCGGGGGGCACTCGCTGGCGTCCAGCACCCCGAGCCGGCCGGCCGTCCCGGCGCCGGCGTAGATCAGCCGGCCGCCGTCGGCCATGCGCGCGGCGATGGCGTCGATGGCGGTGGCGATCCGCGGGAGCTGGGCTGCGACGGCGGCGGGGACGGTGGCGTCCCCCTCGTTCATCGTGCGGGCGATCTCCAGCGTGGAGCGCCGGTCGATGTCGGCCAGCTCGGGGCGGAACGCCTCGGTGGTGAGGGTCTCCAACTCGGCCCGCAGCGGTGCGGGGCCGGTGGAGTCGGTGGGGGAGGTCATGGCGTGGCGGCTCTTTCCGGTGCGTACGGGCGGATCGTGTGCGGGACGGACAGGGTCAGCGGCCGGAACGCGGGGCGTGGCGGTGGGCCAGGGCCTCGTAGGAGGCGGACAGGGCGGTGGCGGCGGTGTCGTAGGTGCGCTGGGCGACTCCTATGAACAGGCAGTCCACGACGAGGAGCTGGCTCGTCCGGGACGACATCGCGGCCGGGCGCAACTCGCTCTCGCGGGCGTTGGACGTGGTCAGTACGTGGTCGGCGCAGGCGGCGACCTCGCTGTCGGGGCGGCCGGTGATCGCGATGGTCGTCGCGCCGTGGTCGAAGGCGACGCGCAGCGGCTCTATGACATCGGTCGTCCGCCCGGAGTGGGTGATCGCCACGGCGACGTCACCGGCCCGCAGCTGCACGGCGTTGGTCACCGCGAGATGGGGATCGGCGTGGGCGTGCGCTATCAGGCCGATGCGGAGCAGCTTCTGTGCGAGGTCCTGGCCGACGAGATGGGAGGCGCCGATGCCGTACACATCGATCCGGCGGGCCGCGCACAGGGCGCCGACGGCCGCTTCGAGCTGGGTGACGTCCAGCCCGGCCGCGGTGTCGGCCAGGCACTGGCGTTCCTCCTGTGCCAGCTTGGCGACGACATCGGTGAGGGAGTCGTCGACCGCTATGTCCGCGGTGACGGCGGGGGCGCCGCCCGCGGCCTGCTGCGCGGCGAGGGCGGCCAGGGCGAGCCGCAGATCGCGGTAGCCGGGGTAGCCCAGCAGGCGGGCGGTGCGGACGACGGTGGCCTCGCTCGTGCCCGTGCGTTCCGCGAGGCCGGTGACGGTCAGGGCGGCGCAGCCGGCCGGGTCGCCCGCCACGGCCTCGGCGACCCGCTGCATGGAGCGGGTCATCGACGGGCCGAGCGTGCGGACCTTGGCCGCCAGTGCCGCGGGGGCGGGCGGGTCCTGGGCCGCGCGGGTCGCGGCGGCCACATCCTTGAAACTTTCCTTCAGGCTGCTGGTCACGCATGAAAAATAATTTCATCCGCCGAACGCCGTCAATCCCTCGCCGCGGCCTGTGGACAACTCCGCGACGCGAACGGCTGTGGATAACTCGGGGTGCGGTCGGTGGTCCGCGTGACAATGGGCGGCATGGAGCTGGAACAGGCATTGCATGCCGCTCGCGCGCTCGTCCTCGCCGATCTGATGGCCGGGGACGTCGCCGACGCCGACATCGTCTCTCTCGTCGAGGACGCGGTCGTCCAACGACGATGGTGGGTGGAGCAGTGGCCCGAGGGGGCCGAGTTCGTCGCCGGACTGATAGCGCAGGACGTGCAGGACGCCCTGCTGGACCGCTACGGCCGCTGGCCGCTGTGCCCCGTGTGCACGGAGTCGGGCGATCCGCACGCGCTCGACGTGGAGCCGGAGCTGGGGCCGGACCCGCACTGGGTCTGCCCCAAGACGGCGGTCGCGGTGGCCCGCGTCGGTGCGCTCGGCGCCTCGCCGGAGGGGTGAGACGGTGATCTTCATCGACCCGCCCGTATGGCCCGGACACGGCCTTCTCTGGTCCCACCTGGTCAGCGATGTGTCGTTCGAGGAACTGCACCGCTTCGCGGCGGGCCTCGGCGTCCCCCGGAAGGCGTTCGAACGGGACCACTACGACCTACCGGCCGAGCGGTACGACGACGCCGTGCGGTCCGGGGCAGTGGAGATCGGCTGCAAGGAACTGGTGCGACGGCTGACGGATGCCGGGCTGCGCCGGCCCAAGCACCGGGCGGCCCCGCCGCCCGCCGTCCTGCGGCCACCCGGTGAGCCGATACCGGGCCGGCCCGTGCCGGGTGAGCCCTGGGGGGGCGACGGCGCGTCGCCGTCCCTGAACGGCGGCAAAGGGCCGCACGATGGCCCTGGTCCGCCGCCGCAGGGAGGGCGCGGACCGCCGCCCACCACGCGGGCCCGGCGGCGGTGAGCGCCGTGCCAGGAAAGGGGTCAGTCATGCCAGCCGGCGAACCGTCCACCAGCATCGACGCGCGCTACAGCAGCGCGGGCGCCACCGCCCTCCCCTGGTCGGTGGCGGTCGGCGGGATGAGCGAGGCCGAGATCTTCTGGCTCGCCACGGTCAGGCCACAGGGCCGTCCGCACGTCACTCCACTGCTCGCCGTCTGGATGGACGACGCGCTGTACTTCTGCACCGGCCCCTCCGAGCGCAAGGCCAAGAACCTCGCGCGCAACGCCCACTGCGTCCTGACGACGGCCACAGCGGGCGGCAACGATCTCCACGCGGGCTTCGACGTCGTCGTCGAAGGGGACGCGGCGCCGGTCCGCGACGAGGCCGTACTGCACCGGCTGGCCGACGCCTATGTGACCAAGTACGGCGACGAGTGGCGCTTCGAGGTCCACGACGGCGCCTTCCGGGGGCCCGGCGGCCGTGCGGTGGTCTACCGCGTCGCCCCCGTCACGGCCTTCGGCTTCGCCCGGGGCGAGGACTACAACCAGACCCGGTGGAGGTTCGGCGAGGGGGAGTGAGGGCGGGCCATCCGCCTCCCACCCCACCCCGTCGCGCCTGGACTCAGCGCGCGGCGGCCGGCCTCATCCCGCTTTCGCGCGCTTCGGCTCCCAGGCCGGGGCGGTCGCCGACGAGGCGATCACCCGGCTGCGCTGTGCCGTGCGGTGGAGCCGGAAGGCGACGGCCGTGGTCACGACGGCGACCGCCGCGAGGAGCGAGCCCGTCCACGCCGCCGCCGGGTAGCCCCAGCCCGCGGAGATGACCAGCCCGCCCAGCCACGGGCCGAGCGTGTTGCCGATGTTGAAGGCGGCCGTGGTCGTGGCGCCGGCCAGGGTGGGAGCGGCGTTGGCGACGTTGAACATCCGGGCGTTGAGCGCGGGGGCCGTGGTGAACGAGGTGACGCCGAGCATCAGCGAGAGACCGACGGCGGCGACCGGGTGGTGGGCCAGGAGGGCCAGGGCCGCCAGGACGACGGTGGAGGAGGAGATGCCGAGGAAGATCGTGCCGAACAGATGGGCGTCGGCGATGCGGCCGCCGATGAACGTACCGATCAGCGCGCCGGCGCCGAACAGTGCCAGCACCGTGGGCACCCAGCTCTCCGCGAGCCCGGCGGTGTCGGTGAGCAGCGGGGAGAGGTAGGAGAAGAGGGCGAAGACCGCCGCGCCGTTCAGCGCCGTGGCGATCAGCGCCAGCCACACCTGCTTGTCCCGGTAGATGGTCAGTTCGCGACGCAGCCGTGGCTGCTCGTCACCCGTGGGCACATTCGTCCGCGGCACCAGTGCGATCACGCCGACCAGCCCGATCGCGGACAGCGCGGCGACCGCCCAGAACGCCGAGCGCCAGCCCGCGTGCTGGCCGAGCAGGGCACCGGCGGGAACACCCGCGATGTTCGCGATGCTCAGCCCGCCGACCATGACGGCCATCGCGCGGGCCCGCGCGGTCACCGGGACCAGCGAGACGGCGACCGCCGCCCCCACCGCCCAGAACCCGGCGCACGCCAGCGCGCTGACCACCCGGGACACGAACAGCACCCCGTACGACGGCGCCACCGCGCCCGCCACCTGGCCCAGTCCGAAGACGGCGAGCAGCGCGATCAGCGTCGTACGGCGCGGCAGCCGGAGCGTCGCCGCCGCCAGTACGGGCGCGCCGACCACCATTCCGATGGCGAAGGCGGAGACCAGCAGTCCGGCCTGCGGGATGGAGACACCCATGTCCCGCGCGAGCGGTTGCAGGATGCCGGACAGCATGAACTCGGAGGTGCCCAGGGCGAAGACCGACAGGCCCAGGACGTACACCGCGACGGGCATACGGGCGCGTGGTGAGGCGTCGGAGGCGTCCGGGGAAGCGGGCGGGGAGGACGGAGCGGATGGTGCAGACATGTCAGGAGGCAACAGCGCCGCCCGACAGGGCATTCCCGGCTCCGGGCCGTCCGCTCAGCCGCCCAGCAACCCCAGTTCGGTGGTGAGGTTCCGGCGGGCCTGGTGCTCCCACCGGTCGCGGCCGAGCGGGGTGTGGAACAGCCGGGGCAGCTCCAGGAGCCGGCGCAGCACGGCGGAGCGGCCGGCGCGGTAGTCGGCGTCCGGCACGAACGCGTACTCCTCGCGGACCGCGGCGGCGTAGGCGGCGTAGGCGTCCGGGGACCCGGCGAGCACGGCGAGATCCGCGTCACACAGCACCTCGCCGTCGGGGTCGTCGGGCCCCGGCGCGTGTGTCTCGGTGAGCCGCACCAGGCGGGCGACCTCGGCGGTACGGGCCGCGCCGACGCCGAGTTCGGGCAGCGCGCGTTCGGCGAGGGCTGCGCTGCGCTCCTCGTTCTCGGAGCGGTCGGGGCGGTAGACGGCGTCGTGGAACCAGGCCGCCAGTTGGACGACGCTCAGGTCGTCGGCGTGGTCGGCGAGTTCGTCGACGCGTTCCAGGACGGCGGTGAGATGCGCCACGGTGTGGTAGCGGCGCTGCGGTTCCGACCAGCGGGAGAGGAGGTTGTCCGCGTAGGGGCCGGGGTCGGGGAGGGCGCCCTCGGCGCCGCGCGCCGCGGCCACGGTGGCGGCCCAGCGGCGGCGCAGTTCCGGGGCGCCGGGGGCGGCGGGGGACTCGGTGGTCATGCCGCCATTGTGCCCGGGGCGGCCGGCCGGACGCCGGGGCCGCCCCCGTAGGGCGTCAGGTGGCCGGGCGGTCCTGGCAGGACAGTGCGTCGATGTTCTCCGGGCGGGGCTTGAAGTCGGACTCCCACTTGGGGTCGGCCCGGGTGATGGAGGGCAGGGCCACCGCGAAGTCCTCGCTCCAGCTGGAGTGGGTGACGTACTTCCGTACGGCGTCGCGCAGCCGCTCGCAGTCGGCGCGGTGCCCCTTGTTCATGGCGATGCCGTAGAGGTTGAGGGGGCCGAAGGTGATGCGGGGGACGACCTTGAGGGTGGGGTTCTCCTGGGTGAACCCGTAGAGGATCATCTGGTCGGTGGAGACCGCGTCCGCCAGTTTGTCCTTGAGGTCCTTGATGCAGGTGGAGGCGTCCGGGGCCTCGTAGACGTCCCACCGGTCGTAGGCCGGCTTGCGCAGGGCGGTCACGGAGGTCGTGCCGGGCCAGGTGCAGACGCGCTTCCCGGCGACGTCGGCGGGCTTACGTATCCGGTTGTCGTTCTTGCGGACCAGGATGCCCTGGTACGTCGACGCGTACGGGCCGGCGAAGTCCAGTTCCCGCATCCGGTCGGCGGTGATCGAGAAGGTCGCGACGACCAGGTCCTTCTGGCCGTGGGTGAGGACGGTGCTGCGGTCCTGGGACGGCACGATGCCGAGGTCGGGTTCCACGCCGACGGAGGCCAGGACGTGCCGGGCGACCGTGATGTCGAAACCGGAGAACGTGTAGTTGTGCACCACCCCGGTGCCGGGCTGGTCGTTCTTCACGCCGACCGAGACATGGCCCTTCGCGAACAGCGATGGAGACGCCTCCTCGCCGCAGGCCGTCGCGGTCGTGGCGAGCAGTGCCACGAGGGCCAGGAGCGCTGTGGAGGAGCGGTGGTGCCGTGTGGTGCGGTGGAGCAGACGTGTCCTCATGTACATCCCCGTTTCGTGTGCGTGGTGGGCGGTACCGGGGCGGGCGGCACACGGCGCGGCGGCCGGCGCCCTGCCCCCGGCCCGTCAGGTGTCGTGGAGCACCACGGACGTGGCGCTGACGTTCAGCAGGCAGCCGCGCGCGGTCCGCAGCACCACCTGGACGCGTACGCTGCCGGCCCGCGCGCCGAGGTCGAAGTCGGCGGCCTGGCCCGGCCGGACCGTCTGCTGCTGCGCGGGAACACCCGAGGTGACGAGGGAGACGAGCGCCGAGGAGTCGGGTACGCAGGTCGGCGCCGCGGGGTCGTGGTCCTCGATGGCGAGGGTCACCCGCAGTGCGTCGCGTGCCTCCCGGAGGGCGGGCTCGTCGAGGCGGAGGACGAGCGTGGTACGGCCTTCACCGAGCGGTTGCCGCCCCTCCGGCCGTACCTGCCCGGTCACATCGACGTCGGCGTGGGCGGTGATGTACTGGAACGCCAGCCAGCCGCCGACGGTGGCCAGGAGGGAGACCAGGGACAGGACGCCGAGCAGCCCGGGGTTGCGGTCGCTGCGGACGAGGACACGGGCGGCCGCCGTGACGAGGGAGAGGACCACCAGCAGGGTCCAGGGGGTGTAGTCGCCCAGGGGTCCCCGTGGCTGCCCCGCCTGGGTGACGATCAGCCCGGCGCAGCACAGCAGCAGGGGCAGCCAGCGGGCACTGGGGTGCAGGGCCCACTTGATGACGACGTTCTTGATGATGCTGGCCGCGATCGAGTGATCGCCGTGTGTCGTGGGGCTGTTGTGGACGTCGCGGCCGACGCGGGGCGCGCCGTCCTTGGGGCGGGTCACGCGTCCTCCCGTGTGCGGTGGCCGCCCCCCATGTTGACGGTGCCGTGGATCTCGACGGCCGCGAGGGAGTCCGGGCCGGTCGCCGTCGGCTTGTTGATCACGGTCCGGGGGGCGGAGGCGAGGCGGGCGACGTGCTCCACCAGGTGTGCGGCGTTGTGCGGTCCTGGTGAGGAGGCGAGCCACTCGGCCACCGCGTCGGTGAGCAGCCGCCGCTCCCGGTCGTCGAGACGGGCGAGCAGCGCGTCGAGGGCGTCGGCGCGGCGGGTGTCCAGGAGGAGGGGCCGGGACGTGCCGTCGTCTCCGGACAGCGCGGGCGGCTCGGGGTCGGCGGTGGTGGTGCCGCGGCGCAGCAGGCGGCGGAAGAAGCCCTCCCCGGCGTCGACCGCGTGCTCGGCGAGCCTCTCCTGCGCGGTGGTGATCACGGTGGTGCCCAGGCTGTTGGCGGCCAGAGCCAGATAGGGGGCGATTTCTGCGGACACGGTGGCCAGGTCGGACATCCGGCTCTCCCAACACTCAGGGGGAGTGGGCGTCCATGCCGCAACTCCCGTACCGGGATGGCGTGTTACCCACGCTACGGCTGATTCACACTCCCTCGCACGGGGGGTTTGCGGGGATTCGGTGATGAGATCAGGCGGACGGGAGGGGGCGGGGCGTGAACCCGGTGCGGGACCGGTGGATCGGGAATTCGGGCCATACGGCACGCATTCCGGCCGTGTCCCGTGGTGCCGCGGCGACGCGGTGTACGGCACCCCTTACGCTGGACATTGGACTAGACCTATTGTTCTGTCCCGTCACGACGGCACATGGCGCGTTCGACCCGCTACGCGTCGTATGCCGCGTGGCACCGTCATCGAAGGAATGGGGTCACATGAGCAAGCGCGCACTCCTGGAGGTGATCGCGCTCGGCCCGGAGGACGCGGTCGCCGCCGAGGCCGGCGGGGCCGACCGCCTGGAGCTGGTCACCGACATGGCGGCCGACGGGCTCACCCCGCCCCGGGACGTCTTCGCCGCGATCCGGGCCGCCGTCGCCCTCCCGCTCCGGGTGATGCTGCGGGCCGCCGACGGCTTCGCGGCCGGCGACGTGGACGCCCTGTGCGCCCAGGCGGCGGCGCTGCGCGCGGAGGGCGCCGACGAGTTCGTCCTGGGCTTCCTCGCCCCCGACGGACGCCCCGACCTCACTGCCGTACGGGCCCTGGCCGAGGTGATCGACGGTTGCCGCTGGACGTTCCACCGGGCCCTCGACCACGCCGCCGACCGGGACGCGCTGCGCAAGGAACTCGCGGACCTCACCGGGCCCACCGGCACCCCCGCCCCCGGCGGCCCCGACACCTATCTGACGGCCGGCTCCCCCCATGGCGTCGGCGAAGGATTGTCCACCCTGATCGCCGAACAGGCCCGCACGGCGGCCGGCGAACCCGGCTACGCCCCGCGCATCCTCGTCGGCGGCGGACTCACCCTCGACCATCTGCCGCCCCTGCGCGCCGCCGGCCTCGACGCCTTCCACATCGGCGGCGCGGCCCGCCCCGCCGGCTGGTCCGCCCCGGTGGACGCGACGGCCGTACGGGCGTGGCGGGAGGCACTGGACGGGTGAGGGGAAGGGGCGGCCGGGGCTGATGCGGCCGGTGGGTCGTCCGCCACCGAGCCGGCGGCCCGTACGGCACCCGCCCGGCGGGCCCGCACCCTACCGCCCGCGCCCGCCCGTCCGCCCCGCCCGTCCCACGCCTCACAGCGCCAGGCCCGTAGGCCCCGCCCTACACCCCCGCCCCACCCAACTGCTCCGGCAGCTCCGCCGCATGGACGACCGTCAGGCCCGAGACCGGCCGCGTCAGGCAGACATAGAGCCGGCGCAGACCGGTGCGCTCGTCCGGCTCCCCGTCGACGATCGCGGACGGCTCGTCGAGGACCACATGGTCGTACTCCAGGCCCTTGGCGAGCGTCGCGGGCACCAGCGTCAGCCGGCTCTCGGCGGAGGTCTCCTCACCCGGGGACAGGCAGGGCAGACCGTCCGCCTCCAGGGCCGCGCGCAGCTCCGGGAGGCGGGCTTCGGCCGCGATCAGGCCGATCGACCCCTCCTTCTCCAACGCCTCGTGACACGCCGTCAGTACGGCGGCGGTCAGCTCCTCCGGAGCGACCGCGCGCACCGCGAAGTCACCGGCCGACTCCCGGATGGAGGTGGCCTCCGTCAGATCCGGCGCGATGGCCGGCAGCAGCCGCGACGCGTACGCGATGACGGCCCGCGGCACGCGGAAGCCCTGCGTCAGCTCCTCCACCGTCGCACCGGGCTTGCCCAGGTGGGCCAGCGCCTCCTCCCATGTGCCGGTCGCCCAGGGCGTGGTGCCCTGCGCGATGTCGCCGAGGATCGTCGCCGAACCCGTCGTGCAGCGCCGCCCCACCGCGCGGTACTGCATCGGGGACAGGTCCTGCGCCTCGTCCAGCACCACATGGCCCAGCGACGGCGTACGGGTGATCAGGTCCGTCGCCTCGTCGATCAGCACCGCGTCCGCGGGCGACCAGCGGGCACTGCGCACGCTCCGGGCCGGCTTCGCCCACAGGACCGTCTTCTGCTCCTCCGGGGTGAGGACGCCCTCCGCGTGCTCGGCCAGGAACTCCTCGTCGCCCAGCAGCCGCAGCACCAGCTTCGCCGGATCGACGGGCGGCCAGACCGCCTTGACCGTGGCCTTCACCGCCGCGTTGCGGGCCACCGCGTCCTGCACCCGGTCGTCCGGCGCCTCGCCCGCCTGCTCCATACGGGTCAGCACGGCGTGCGCGATCCGCTGCGGCAGCGCCTCGCGCGCCGCGCCGTAGCGGATGTCCCGGTCCTGCAACTCGCGGACGATCTCCTCCAGTTCATAGGCCGGTACGCGCCAGCGGCGGGAACCGCGGACGACCACACACGCCTCCTGCGGCATCGTGATGTGCGAACGGAGCGCGCGCCGCAGCACCTCGGCCATCCGCGCGTCCCCCTTGACCGTCGCCGCGGCCGCGCCGTCCGTCCCCCGCACCGGTACGTGACCGACGAGGGCGTCCACCGTGGACTGCTTGACCTCCAGCTCGCCCAGGGTCGGCAGCACCTGCTCGATGTAGCGCAGGAACGAGTCGTTCGGGCCGATGACCAGGGTGCCGGAGCGGGCCAGGCGCTCCCGGTGCGCGTAGAGGAGGTAGGCGACGCGGTGCAGGCCGACGGCGGTCTTCCCGGTGCCCGGCGCCCCCTGGACGCAGACCGAGCCGGCCAGCCCGGAGCGCACGATCGCGTCCTGCTCCGGCTGGATCGTCGCGACGATGTCCCGCATCGGGCCCACACGCGGCCGCTCGATCTCCGACTGGAGGAGCCTGCTGGTCCGCTCCGCCTCCTCCGGGTCGGCCAGGTGCTCGTCCTCGTACGCGGTCAGCTCGCCGCCGGTGTAGCCGAAACGGCGGCGGAGCCGGAGGTCCATCGGGTCCTTCTTGGACGCCCGGTAGAACGGCTGGGAGACCGGGGCGCGCCAGTCGATGACCATGGGGTCGCCGTCCGCGTCGTGGACGTGCCGGCGGCCGATGTAGAAACTCTCGCCCGCGGCGCCCTCGGCGAGATCGAGGCCCGGGGCGTGCAGGTAGTCGAGGCGGCCGAAGAAGAGGGGGGTGTGGGTGAGGTCGGCGAGTGCCTTGATCCGGGCGTCGATCTCGCCCTGGAGGACCTGGGCGTTGACCCAGTTCGTGGTGACGTCCGCGATGTTGAGCGACTCGGCGTCCTCGCGCATGGCGCGCAGCGCGGCACGGGAGCCGGCGAGATGGGCGCGCTCGCGTTCGAGGGGGTCGTGCGCGGGCGTGGCGGACGTCGGACGGGGGGCGTGCGCGGGCACGGTGCTGCCTCCGGGAGATGTCACGTGCGGCGGGCACGTGCCGCTAGGGGCGGGCACGGCGGGCCGCGGTCGGTGCGTGGGGCCGTTCGGCGTGGTGCGATGAGCCGTCCGGTTTCCGACCGGACGGCGGCGCTCCTCGGAGGGAGGCAGGACAAGACGCGCGATTCTAGCCACGGGCCGTACGCGACGCCAACGGATTTCCCTGGGCCCGGCCCGGGGCGCGTGTCCGACTCCCGTAGGGGGCGCATGGGCCCTGGGACGGACGCCGGCCGTGCCGCAGGTCGGACGCGGGGCCCCGGACGAATGGCCCCAGGGACGGATGTGCGGCGCCGAGGGGAAAAGCACCATGGAGACATGAGCAGCGCAACCTTCACCCCCGCAGCCGGCCACCCCGTCACCCCGCGCCCCGCCACCGGCGCCACCACCTCCGCCGCGCACCGCGACGAGCGGCGCGGCCCGGTCGGCAACGCCCTCCGAGCGATCAAGGTGTTCGTCGGCGCGGCCTTCAGCGTCGCCGTCCTCGGCGCGTACACCGAGGACTGACCGGCCCGCGCCGGTCCCCTCCGGACAAGGACCGCCGCCACCGTCGTCCGCCCAGCGGACCCAAAACACCCCCTTGCGGACATCCCGGCGACCGGAAAGCGTTACGGGCCGTCAGGGACGATCGACTACCGTCACGGCGGAGTACGTGCTCAGGGCCGACGAGGAGGGGCTACGGGTGTCTGCCGCCGAGGGGACATGGACAGGGAGGCGGACCTGGGCGCGGAGCGCCGCTGGTCCGCGCCGGATGCTTCTCGCCGGAGCGCTCTGCGCGCTCTCACTGGCGGGACTCTGGGTCCTCTACCGGGTCCACCCGCTGCCGATGGCCGACATCGAGGTCTACCGCGCCGAGGGCGAGGCCGCCGCGACCGGCGGTGACCTCTACGGCTTCACGGTGACGCGGTGGAACCTCCCCGCCACCTACCCGCCCTTCGCGGCCCTCCTCTTCATACCGACGACCTGGATACCGCTGACCGCTCTCAAGATCGTCTGCGTCCTCGCCAACGGGGCGCTGATGGCCCTCCTGGTCCACCTCTCCTGCAAGGCCGCCGGCCTCCGCGGCTCCGCCCGTACCGTCCCCGCGATCCTCGCCGCCACCGCCGTAGGCATCTGGCTCGAACCGGTCTTCCAAACCCTGATCTTCGGGCAGATAAACCTCGCCCTGACCTGCCTCGTCCTGTGGGACCTCGGCCGCCCCGACGGCGCCCGGGGCAAGGGCCTCGCCATCGGCCTCGCCGCCGGCGTCAAACTGACCCCCGCCCTCTTCGCGGTGTACCTCCTGGTCACCGGCCGGGTGAAGGCGGCCTGCACCGCCGCGGCGGGCTTCGCCGGCTCGGCGCTCCTCGGCCATCTGGTGCTGCCCCACGCGAGCGTCGATTTCTGGACGCGGCGGATGTTCGAGACGGACCGCGTCGGCAAGCTCTGGATAGTCGACAACCAGTCGCTCCAGGGACTGCTCGCCCGCGTCCTGCACACCCGCGAACCCGGTGTCGTGTGGCTGGTCGCGGCGCTGCTCACCGCGGCCGCCGGACTCTGGGCCGCCCGGCGGGTCCGGCTGCGGCGCGGCTCGGAACTGTGGGCCGTGCTCTGTACGGCCGTCACCGCGCTCCTGGTGTCACCGATCAGCTGGTCCCATCACTGGGTGTGGTGCGTCCCCCTGATCGCGGCGCTCGCCGCGCACACCCGGCGCAGGCCGTGGCGCCGCGCGCTGCTGGGCGCCGTCGTCGTCCTCTTCGCCGCCCGCAGCATGTGGATCGTCCCCCACTCCGGCCACCTCGTCATGGAACTGTCCTGGTGGCAGCAGCCGCTGACCTCGCCGTACCCGTTCCTCGGCCTGGCGATGATCGCCGCACTACTGGTGTGGACCCGGCGCGAGAGGACGCGGACCGCCCTCGGAGCCGGGGCGGCCTGAACGGGGGCCGGCGCGCCGTGAACCGCGCCGGCCCCGGCCGTCTCAGACGTCCTCCTCCGCCGCCAGCAGCTCGTCCGCGTCCATGATCCGGTACGCGTAGCCCTGCTCGGCCAGGAACCGCTGGCGGTGCGCCGCGAAGTCCTGGTCGATGGTGTCGCGGGCGACGACCGAGTAGAAGCGCGCCTCGTGCCCGTCCGCCTTCGGGCGCAGCACCCGGCCCAGCCGCTGCGCCTCCTCCTGCCGCGAGCCGAAGGTGCCCGACACCTGGATCGCGACCGTCGCCTCCGGCAGGTCGATCGAGAAGTTCGCGACCTTCGAGACGACGAGGACGGAGATCTCGCCCTCCCGGAACGCGTCGAACAGCTTCTCGCGCTGCGCGTTGGTCGTCTCGCCCTTGATCACCGGGGCGTCCAGATGCGCGCCCAACTCGTCGAGCTGGTCGATGTACTGCCCGATGACCAGCGTCTGCTGCCCCTGATGCCGCCGCACCAGCGCCTCGGTGATCCGCTGCTTGCTGCCGGTCGTCGCGCAGAACCGGTACTTCTCCTCCGCCTCGGCCGTCGCGTACGCCAGCCGCTCGGAGTCGGTGAGGTTGACGCGCACCTCGACGCAGTCCGCGGGCGCGATGTACCCCTGCGCCTCGATCTCCTTCCACGGCGCGTCGAACCGCTTCGGCCCGATCAGCGAGAACACGTCCGACTCGCGCCCGTCCTCCCGTACGAGCGTCGCCGTCAGCCCCAGCCGCCGCCGCGCCTGGAGATCCGCGGTGAACTTGAAGACCGGCGCGGGCAGCAGATGCACCTCGTCGTAGACGATCAGGCCCCAGTCACGGGAGTCGAACAGCTCCAGATGCGGGTAGACGCCCTTCCGCTTCGTCGTCAGCACCTGGTACGTGGCGATGGTGACCGGACGGATCTCCTTCCGCGTCCCGCTGTACTCGCCGATCTCGTCCTCGGTCAGCGTCGTCCGCCGCACCAGCTCGTGCTTCCACTGCCGGGCCGAGACGGTGTTGGTGACGAGGATCAGCGTGGTCGCCTTGGCCTGCGCCATCGCCCCCGCCCCGACCAGCGTCTTGCCCGCACCGCAGGGCAGCACGACGACACCGGAGCCGCCGTGCCAGAACCCCTCGACGGCCTGCCGCTGATAGGGGCGCAGCGTCCAGCCGTCCTCCTCCAGTGCGATCGGGTGCGCCTCACCGTCGACGTAACCGGCCAGGTCCTCGGCGGGCCAGCCCAGCTTGAGCAGCGTCTGCTTGATCTGCCCGCGCTCCGAGGGGTGGACGATCACACTGTCCGGCTCGATCCGCGCCCCGACCAGCGGCTGCACCTTCTTCGAGCGCAGCACCTCCTCCAGCACCGGCCGGTCGGTGGTGGTCAGCACCAGCCCGTGCGCCGGGTGCTTGACGAGGGTGAGCCGGCCGTAGCGGGCCATCGTCTCCGCGATGTCGACGAGCAGCGCGTGCGGCACCGGGTAGCGCGAGAACTGCACCAGCGCGTCCACGACCTGCTCCGCGTCGTGCCCGGCGGCCCGCGCGTTCCACAGTCCCAGCGGCGTCACCCGGTAGGTGTGGATGTGCTCCGGCGCCCGCTCCAGCTCCGCGAACGGCGCGATGGCACGCCGGCACGCGTCCGCCAGCTCGTGGTCCACCTCCAGGAGCAGCGTCTTGTCGCTCTGGACGATGAGCGGACCATACACGTGCGGAGCTCCGTTTCACTCAACTCAAAACCCTAGTGTGCCCTATGCCCAGGGAGCGGGGAACCCGGCGCTCGGGCACAGTGGCTCTGGCTCAGCCCCGAGGAGGAGCGTCGAACGACGAAGGAACATCGCTCGCCCAATATTCGTGAGCGAGGTCTCTGGCGGTCCAGCCATGGCATTCGACCTTTGGATGGCCATTCTCGTCCACGAAAGGCCGACAGATTGCGAAATTGCGCCCCTCATCATGAGCCATGAGCGTGAGGAAACGGAGCATCGACTGTTCGACTCCTCGTACGCAAACGTCCGAGGAGTCCTGATAGCAATGAGTCCGGAACCAATCAGCATGTGGCCGGGAGTAGAACAGCGGGAAGGCGCCGGGGCTGTTCTCCTCCCGTTTCCTATCCTTTGCCCCGTGTCCTGGATCGTTCGGGTCAGGGATCAGGCACCAGACCCCTGTGGTTCCACCTTCTTTCTGCTGCATAAGTGTCCAGAAGGGTTGCCCCGTTGCGGATTCAGTTGGCAACGCGATCGGCGAGATCATGGAGGCGATCACATTGCCGAGGTGCGGGAGGTCTCCTCCCGAGTAGTGCACGATCCCATGGTCCTGGAGGTATTTTTTCGCCGCAGGCTGAAATCCGCTCTTGGAGATGAAGATTCCGATGGTGCTGGGAAGATCCCTGATTTTGCCGGCAAAGGCAATGGCGTCGTCGCGCTCAACGGGACGGCGAGTGTCCTTGCATTCGATGGCCACTCTGTGGTGGACCCCAGCCACGTCGAACTCATAGAAGATGTCGATGTTGTACGAGTTTCCGTGGTTGTCGAAGACCGTTGCCCTTCTGGAGACGGAGATGTTCTTGCCCTGAGCCCCTAGAAGGGCCTGATAGACGAACTGTATGTAACTTTCGAATGTTTCACCCGTGTTCTTCAATCTTTCCCCTATCAGGATTGTTGGCCCTCGGCATCATTCGGTTTCAGTCATGAGGAGGCGTCGGTGATATGGAGGGTAGGGGGCCGGCGCACTTCAAGGAGCGATTCATGCGTCGCCAGGGCGCAATATAGCGCTGAAGCCTCATGCGAACCCGCCTAATCTAAGGTACGTCGGCCGTCGTGGCATCATTCGGCGCGGCTTTCAGGGGCTGGGTGTTCTCCGTCACGTATCCAGGTGGTTGACGAAGATTCCGACGAGAATGCGCCCGCCCAGCCGCTGCTCAGGCAGTGTGAAGTGCACACGGTTCCGTGCCGGGTGCTGCTTTGCGTGCCACTCGCAGCGGTAAGTCTCTCCGTTGTACTCCACATCTCGCTGCCGCATCACCTTTTCCTTGGCCCGGGTGTTTGGGCTCTCGGGTGACAGGTCGATTCCGAAGCGGCCCAGTTCCGCCTGGACGTGACTGGGCAGTCCGGCGTGCCGCTCCAATGCATCCGCGAAGTGATCGTCCAGCACGGCCAGGACCTTGGCTACCCAGCCACGCAACTCCCGATAGGTGCCGTCGAACTTCCGGAAAGACAGTGTGTCCGCGAGGACAAGCCCCGGGAAGGCATCCGTCGCCAGCACGGGGAAGAGACGCTCGGGAACATCCTCTCGTTCGTACAGCCCACGCCAGAAGGCGGTGAGCTCGCGGGACGCATGCAAGAAATACAGCTCGGCCTCGACATCGCCTGGCGGAAGCCTGATCGGTTGCCATCCGCTCGTGACCGAGTTGTCGGCCCGAAGGACAAGGCAGGCCATGGTGTGGCCGTCGAGCGTGCGTTGTAGTGCGTGGCCCAGTGTCCAGGCAAGCTCTCGTACTTGTCCGGCCAAGAGCACCGTATCCGGGACATCCGCGGTCTCGTCCGTGTCCCACGTGAGGCATCGATCCATGAGGAGGGCGGTTCGGCGGCGCACGTCCGGAGAGACCGTGTCGCCTGGACCTCCCCGCACGTAGAGAAACTCGGAAAGCTCGCAACCGTCCAGGCATGGGTATTCGTGCCACCACTCCGCTGCGGCCACTGGCTGTTCGCGGAGGATGTCCCCGAGCGTGTCGTTGAAATTGTCCAGTGAGTGGGTCAGCCGGCCCGGCTCCAGCTCGCGGAAGTCGAAGCTGGTCTCGTCGACGATCACCCGGTACGACGGGGCCCGGTATGGTTCACCTTCGGCGTCGGGCACGTGCCAGCCTCCCCAGGTCATCCTCGATCTGGTCGAAGAAGCCGCTTGGCCAGGTGGTCAGTTCGCCGCGTGCGGTCAGCTCGATGGGGACGGTTTCCTCCCGGCCGAAGTAGTGCACGATCGCCTCTTCCGATGACAGCGGCCCCTCTTCGACGATGCCGAGTCGTGCGCCGTTGAGAACATGGTCACTGTGGGTTTCCACGATCACCTGGGCCCCGCTGCCAGCGACCTGCGTCAGAAAGCGGCCCAGTCGGGACTGCCCGGCGGGATGGAGATGGGCCTCGGGGTTCTCCACGATCAGGATGTCGCCGGGTTCGGTCATCAGCCCAGCGACGATGATGGGCAGAGCGTAGGAGACGCCGAAGCCGGTGTTGGCCGGGCGGATCACTTCGCCGTAGGGACCCGCCTCCCTGAAGCGAATGGTGCTCGCGGCGATCCCTGGTGCCCACTGTGCTGTGATCTGGATGGGGCGGATGATGTGTGAGGCCCATGCTTCGGCCTGGGTGCGCAGAAGCGGCACTTCGGAGTCCGGATGCCGCAGGGGTTCGCGGACGGTCAGCCGTCGAGTGGTCAGCCGTTCCTGGCGCAGTGCCAGTACCTGTGCCGTGTTCTCCCCCCGTACGCCGACCCCGAGCTCGTCGGGTGACTCGGCAGACACGGACAGCAGGTCACGGGGACCGAGGCGTTCCGCGCAGAGATAGGTGAAACCGCTTCCCGGCTGGTCCAAGGCGGGCGGGGGCTGGCTGGGTGACGTTTCGACCGTGAGGTGCAGGGCGCGCTCGCTGGGGATGCCGAAGCGGTAGCTCCAGTCGGCGTCCGTTCTGTCAGTTCGCAGCCGTACTCCGAACTCGGGCTGCCGTGCTGCTGGATGCAGCAGTTCCTGAGCCTCGCCCAGAGCCAGTCCGTACGGTCCATTGAGCTGAATCATCCTGCTGATGGGAGACTGGGCTGCCTGACGGGCCAGCAGAAGGGCTTGGACAACGGTGCTTTTGCCCGACCCGTTGAGTCCGGTCAGCACGGTCAGCGGGCGCAGATCGAACTCGGCGTCCGAGAAGCACTTGAAGTTGTGGATGCCCAGTGCGGTGATCACGCGTGTGCCCTCGCGTCCTCGGCCGCTGCCCAGAAACGATACTCAACACGACGTCGGTCGCTGGTGGACGAGGTGATGGCGTCGAGATAGGGGATGTCACGGGTCATCCTGCCCCGGGCAGCCGTCACGATGGCCGTCCGTCGGCGCTCTAGGTCCGCCGGATCGTATGCGGCGAGCGCGATCGACCAGGTCTCGAAGAGTGCCCGGTTGATCGGGTTGCGCCACGTCACGCCTTCCTGCCATTTGCGGAAGGTGTGTTCCCCGAACACCAAATGGGCGTTGGACATAGCCGCGCGGAATGCCTCATATAGTTCGTTCACGCGTGCATCGGGCAGCGCCTTCGGGTTGTCCAGCAACTCCGTCGCACGCTCCAGGAACAAATCCATTGCCGGCCGTTCCATGTACGCATCCATGCCGAGCAGCCAGAAGGCGGCGAAGCGGAGCGCCATTTCACGGTCGTTCATGCGAATATGGCCGCCCATGCCGTTGGTCGCTGTGTTGAATTCGTCCATGGAAGTCATGGTCTTGAGGATGTCACGGCTTCGTGCCCGGCTCATGCAGTGCCGGATCTCCTGCGCGTTGAGCGGAGTGCCACCGGTGTTGATGCGCTTGAAAATGTCGTACATGACGTCCGACGGTGTCGTCGGGTCGATGACGTTTACCACGAGCTGGGTGTTGTAAATGCGGCGCTGCCATTGCACGGGGAGATCGCTGAATTTCTTGTCGTTCTCGTTCAGATACTCTAGTCCCTTGAGGGGGAAGCCCTGTCCATTTCCCCGTACAAAGGCGTGCAGAGTTGACAGTCGTTGTAGTCCGTCGACGACTCGGAACGCCCCGTAACTGTCCTCGGCGAAATAGAAGGCGGGCAGCGGGATCTGCAGCAGTACCGACTCGACGAGACGTGACTTCTGCTCGATCTTCCACACCTTGCCGCGCTGGAAGTCGGGGGCCAGTTCCAGCGAGCCCTCGTCGATCATGTCCAGGATATTGCGGAGCGAGAACTGGTTGGTGGAGACTCGGATCAGTGCGGGGTCCCATGGTTTGACGATCGCCACGTCAGCTCCGCCGTCCCCCTCGACCTCGACACCTGTTGCCAGGCCATCGAAGACGTCTTCGACCACCTCGGGTTCTTCCTGCCCATGCGCCGTCGTCATACTCGTGATCCTATCGGCGGGGCACCCTGGCCGGTTCTGGCTCTGAGGAGGCAGTGGGGGCGACCGGTGCCCTGACCAGTCTGCCCTCCGAGGCAGGGCTGGCATGTGTACCGGACTTGATCCCTTGGACGATGAGAGGTCCGTTCACCGCGTCCCGCCTTTCACTCCTTGACCGCCGACCACCGGTGCGGCCAAACGTCCAGTGTGCCGCATGGGGGTGGGGCGGGCGACGGCGTTCCGGCGCTGGTGGCGGGGCATGCGCGGCCGTCCGGGCGTGTCCGGAGCGGCCCCCTCAGACCGCGTCGTCCGCCAGTTCCGCGACGCCCGTGATGCGGTGGAGGGGGTAGGTGCGGACCTCGTCGGAGGTGTGGTCGTAGGCCGTGACGAAGCCGCCCTCGACGCGTACGGGGGCGATGACACGCTGGCTGGCGGCGCCGTCGGCGTTGACGTAGCCGATCCAGACGGCGGAGCGGGTGAGGACGGCGGCCTGCATGGTGGCGAGGGTCTCGGCGGAGGTGGTGCGGGGGAGGGCGCCGGGGGCGCGGTCGGGGGCGCGGACGGGTTTGCGTTCCGCGGTCGCGGCGAGGTCGCCGGCGCGGATGGCGCGGACCGCCGCCGCGAGGAGGGCCGTGTCGGGGGCGGGCGGGCCGTCGGGGACCGGCACGGGCGCGGTACGGGGCGGGGTGCGGTAGGAGTCGGGGCGGGTGACGAGGACGTCGCCCTCGGCGGACTCGGCGGCCGGGGCGAGGCCCAGCGCCCGCAGGCCCTCCAGCAGCTGGTCGGGGGAGGTCTGGGCGGCCAGCACCGTGGGGGCGAGACGGCGCAGACGCAGGGCGGCGGCGCGGCGGTCGGCCAGGATCTCGGTGAGCAGGGCGTCGTCGTCGCAGCGTACGTAGGCGGAGGCCGCGCCGATCCGTAGCCGGCCGTGCTTACGGGCCACATCGTCGACGAGATAGGCGAGGGGCTGGGGGACCGGGGTGCGGGAGTGGGCGGTGAGGAATTCCTTGAGTTCCGCGGCGGTACGGCCGGCGTCCAGGGCGCGGCGCACCGACGCCGGGGTGAAGCGGTAGACCGTCGCACCGCCCTTGGACTCGATGTCGGCGAGCGTGTCCAGCGCCTCGGCGAGCGGGCGGCGCAGCGGGCCCGGCGCGACGGCGGTGAGATCGGCCTGGAGGAGGACGTGGTCGAGGGGTTCGGGCAGCAGGGGGGCCAGGACGGCAGCGGCGGCTTCCGGGCCGGACTCCGTGCCTTCCGGAGCGTGAGGCAGCAGCGCGCGGCCGTGGGCGGAGAGCGCGCCGCGGCCGGTCACGCCCAGCAGCTCGGCTTCCGAGAGCGTCCACCGGGCGAGGAGGGAGCGCAGGTCGGGGGCGTCCTGCGGGGCGGCGCCGGGGGCCGGGGCGGAGCCCCGCAGCGGACGCTCCCAGCGCAGCCGGTCGAGGAGGACATCGGCCGCGACGGTGGCGCCCGCGGGGAGGGAGGCGAGCAGGGCGAGCGCACGCCGCCTGACCTCCGGGGCCGGGGAAC
>NZ_JCANQV010000090.1:0-21285 GCF_059553635.1 Candidatus Streptomyces philanthi | reverse complement strand
GTCGTCGAGCCGGCTGCCGGCCGCGCGGGCGTACGCCTCGCGGTCGAGGATCTTCTCCTTGGCGGAAACCAGGATCGGCACGACCGACTGGCCCGCGACATTGGTGGCGGTGCGCATCATGTCGACGATCGGGTCGATGGCCATCAGCAGGCCGACGCCCTCCAGCGGGAGGCCGAGCGTGGACAGGGTCAGCGTCAGCATCACCGTCGCGCCGGTCAGGCCGGCGGTGGCGGCCGAGCCGATGACGGAGACGAAGGCGATCAGGACGTAGTCGCCGATGCCGAGCGGTACGTCGAAGATCTGCGCGATGAAGATCGCGGCGATGGCCGGGTAGATCGAGGCGCAGCCGTCCATCTTCGTCGTCGAGCCGAACGGCACGGCGAAGGAGGCGTACTCGCGGGGCACGCCCAGGCGCTCGGTGACCTTCTGGGTGACCGGCATGGTGCCGACCGAGGAGCGGGAGACGAACGCGAGCTGGATGGCGGGCCAGGCGCCCTTGAAGAACTGGAGCGGGTTGACCTTGGCGACGGACGCGAGCAGCAGCGGGTAGACGCCGAACATCACGAGCGCGCAGCCGACGTAGATGTCGGCGGTGAAGGTCGCGTACTTGCCGATCAGGTTCCAGCCGTAGGTGGCGATCGCGTTGCCGATGAGGCCGACGGTGCCGATGGGGGCCAGGCGGATGACCCACCACAGGGCCTTCTGGAGCATCTCCAGGACGACGCGGCTGGCACGGAGGACCGGCTCCGCCTTGTCGCCGAGCTGGAGCGCCGCGATGCCGGCGACGGCGGCCATGAAGACGATCTGCATCACGTTCAGCTCGGTGAACGGCGTGATGACGTCGGTGGGCACGATGCCGGTGAGGAAGTCGATCCAGGAGCCCGAGTGCTGCGGCAGCTTGCCGTCCTTGGGCGTGAGGCCGGTGCCCGCGCCGGGGTGGGTCAGCAGGCCGATGGCCAGGCCGATGGCGACCGCGATGAGCGAGGTGGCCATGAACCACAGCAGGGTGCGGGTGGCGAGCCGGGCGGCGTTGTTGACCTGCCGCAGATTGGTGATCGAGACCAGGATGGCGAAGAACACCAGGGGCGCCACGGCCAGCTTGAGCAGCTGGACGAAGAGGTCGCCGATGTGGCTGAGGGTGGACGTGAGCCAGGCGATGTCGCCGCTCTTGGCGATCCAGCCGAGCACCACGCCCAGGACGAGGCCGGCCATGATCTGGACCCAGAACGGGACCTTGGGTATGCGGAAGGTCTTCGGACGTATGGACTCGGCGTCAGCGGGCGAGGACAACGGACACACTCCGGGGACAGGGAACGTCGGGACGTCGGGAAATGACGGGTGGTGCCGGAAACGGCGCAACGCGCCAGAAGGTCCGTGCGAAAGAGGATCTCCGGCCGCTGCCCTGGGTCAGCGGCGGCAACAGGCCGCGGACAGGCAGCGGCACAGATCGATGTGCAGGCGCGCCACGAGCGGAACGCTCATGGGGGACGGGGGCGCGGCTGCGGACATCATGACAAGCACGTTAACACTTGAACTTTGAGGAACCCAAAGAAAATCTTTGGTACCGAGCGGCGGCGGCCCGGAGAACGCCGTGTGCCCCGTACCGGAGCAACAACTCCGGTACGGGGCACATGCCGTGGAACCGTGGAAAGGAGGGACGCGGGGGTGTGAGACGTCTTACACCCGCCCGTCCGCGCGCCGCGGGCGGACGCCGCGGCTCACGCCAGGCCGTCCTCCTGGCCGCTGTTGGCCGCGAGGCGGGCGCGCTGGCGGTCGACGGTGCCGACGATCTGCTCCGACATCGCGTCCCGCTGCTTGCGCAGCAGCACAAGGCTGAGCGGCGCGGAGACCACGATGGCGAGCAGCAGCATCCAGACGGTGTTGGAGGCGCCGACGGCCAGCGGGATGACCCCGAGGTAGGCGAGCAGCCACACCAGCGCGAAGCAGGCGAGGAAGAGGCCGAAGCGCAGTGCGGTGTAGCGAAGGGTGGCGTGCTTGTGGCTGCTCACGGTCGGGACCTTCTTCTCAACGGCGTCCGAACGGTTCTTTCCGTCCAGTCAAGCACAGCGCGGCGGCGATGCTCCGGCGCCCCCGGCGTGCCGGTCCGTCCGCCGCGGCGGACGGACCGGTCGCGGCGCGGTCAGACGCGCATGGCCTGCGGGCTCTCCCGGCGGTCCGGGTCCGGGCCCGGGTACTCGCGGATGGCCTCGTAGCGGGTGTTGCGCTCGACGGGGCGGAAGCCGGCGTCGGTGATCAGCTCCAGCAGGTCCTCGCGGGTGAGCTTGTTCGGCGTGCCGTAGTTGTCCGCGTCGTGCGTGATCTTGTACTCGACGACCGAGCCGTCCATGTCGTCGGCGCCGTGCTGGAGGGCGAGCTGGGTGGTCTGGAGGCCGTGCATCACCCAGAAGCACTTGACGTGCGGGACGTTGTCGAACAGGAGGCGGGAAACGGCGAAGGTCTTCAGCGACTCGGCGCCGGTGGCCATCGTCGTACGGGCCTGGAGCCGGTTGCGGACCTTGCCGTCCTTCATGTCGACGAAGTCGTGCTGGTAGCGCAGCGGGATGAAGACCTGGAAGCCGCCGGTCTCGTCCTGGAGCTCGCGCAGCCGCAGCACGTGGTCCACCCGGTGGCGGGGCTCCTCGATGTGCCCGTAGAGCATGGTCGAGGGGGTCTTGAGGCCCTTCTCGTGCGCCAGGCGGTGGATGCGCGACCAGTCCTCCCAGTGGGTGGCGTGGTCGACGATGTGCTGACGGACCTCCCAGTCGAAGATCTCGGCGCCGCCGCCGGTGAGCGATTCGAGGCCGGCGTCGA
Source organism: Candidatus Streptomyces philanthi (assembly GCF_059553635.1). NCBI lineage: Bacteria > Bacillati > Actinomycetota > Actinomycetes > Kitasatosporales > Streptomycetaceae > Streptomyces > Candidatus Streptomyces philanthi. The sequence continues at coordinate 18,474 of NZ_JCANQV010000090.1, read as the reverse complement.
TCAGCTCGTCGAGGATCTCGGAGGCGGACAGCCCGGAGATGGTCTCGAAGTGGTGGATCTCGGTCGCGGTGAACGCCTTGAGGGAGACCTGGGGCAGGGCTTCCTTGAGGGCCTTGAGGGACCGCGGGTAGTAGCGCCACGGCAGGGTGGGGTGCAGACCGTTGACGATGTGCAGCTCGGTGAGGTTCTCGTTCTCCATCGCCTTGGCGAGGCGGACGGCCTCCTCGATGCGCATCGTGTACGCGTCCTTCTCGCCCGGCTTGCGCTGGAAGGAGCAGTAGGCGCACGAGGCGGTGCACACGTTCGTCATGTTGAGGTGACGGTTGACGTTGAAGAAGACGACGTCGCCGTTCTTGCGCGTCCGCACCTCGTGGGCGAGGCCGCCGAGCCAGGCCAGGTCGTCGGACGCGTAGAGGGCGAGGCCGTCCTCACGGGTCAGCCGCTCCCCGGCGAGGACCTTCGCCTCCAGCTCGCGCTTGAGGCCCGCATCCATCGATGCCGCCATCGGGTCGCCTCCCAGTTGTCGCCGTTCCTGCGCGTTTCCCGGCCCGGCCCGGGGCCGGGCACGGGCCCCGCCGAGCCTACTCCCCCGCCCCGCGGCCGGGTCCAAGGGCCCTTGCGCCACCGGGGTGCGTTCCCCCGGTGGCGCGGGCGCGCGTCAGGCGGTCGGCTCGGGCAGTTCGCCGACGCGGTTCTCCCACTTGGTGGAGAGGACGATGGTGGTCCGGGTGCGGGAGACGCCCTTGGTGCCGGAGAGCCGCCGGATGGTGGTCTCCAGTCCGTCGACGTCACTGACGCGGACCTTGAGCATGTACGAGTCGTCGCCCGCGATGAACCAGCAGTCCTCGATCTCGGCGAGATCGCGCAGCCGCTGGGCGACGTCCTCGTGGTCGGCCGCGTCCGAGAGCGAGATGCCGACGAGCGCGGTGACGCCGAGGCCGAGGGAGCCGGCGTCGACGGTCGCGCGGTAGCCGGTGATCACACCGGCCGCCTCAAGACGGTTGATCCGGTCCGTGACGCTCGGTCCGGAGAGGCCGACGAGCCGGCCCAGCTCCGCGTACGAGGCCCGGCCGTTCTCGCGAAGTGCCTGGATGAGCTGCCTGTCCACCGCGTCCATGCCCTCAAGCCTTTCATTCGTTACGCGTTTTCCACTTTTGCATGTAGAATCTAAGGCATACAGGGCCACAAGCCCTGGGATTCTTCCAAATGATCAACGACGATCTTCTACAGGAGAAGTCACCGTGTACTCGATCGAGATGGCCTACGCCCGCATGCGTGAGATGCAGGACCAGGCCAATCGTTCACGTGCCCACAAGACTGCCGGGACTCCCGCCCGGCGCCGCTTCGGCCGCAACACTCAGGCCAAGAAGCGCTAGAACGCCTACGGGGCCTCCTCCTTGGAACCGCCCCCCAGTTCCCCCTTCCACCGCCGGTACAGATCGTGCGGCACCTCCGCCGCGTCGAGCACCCGGCCCGCGACGAAATCCACCAGATGCTGGATGTGCGTCGCCCCCGCGTAGAACGCCGGAGAGGCGGGCAGCACCACGGCGCCCGCCTCGTCCAGCGTCACCAGATGCCGCAGCGTCGGCCCGTTCAACGGGGTCTCGCGCACCGCGACCACCAGCCGCCGCCGCTCCTTGAGCGTCACGCTCGCCACCCGCTGCAACAGGTCCTTCGACAGCCCCAGCGCCACCCCGGCCACACACGCCGTGCTCGCCGGGACGATCAGCATCCCCTTGGCCGGATACGAACCGGACGACGGCCCGGCGGCCAGGTCCCCGGCCGGCCAGTACCGCACCCGCGCCAGGTCCTCCTCGTCCACCGCGAACGTCCCGGCCCGGCCGTCGGCGCCACGCGCCAGCCACTCCCGCAGATCCGCCCGCCAGTGCGCGTCGCGGAACGCGATCCCCGTCTCGTCCAGCAGCGTCAGCCGCGAGGCGCGGCTCACCACCAGGTCCACCGCCTCCCCCGCGGCGAGCAGCCCGCGCAGCACGGACGCGGCGTACGGTGTACCGGACGCGCCGGAGATCCCGACGACCCACGGACGGCGGGGGCCTTCCGGGGCGGGACGCGGGACGGTTCCGGAGGGACCGGTGCCAGGGGACGAACTGGTGTCGAGGGGCGAAGACTCCACACCACGGAGCCTATCCGCCGGAACCGGATGGCCCGGCACGACCGTTGTCCCTCGTGAACCCGCCGGCCGGCGGCTGGAAGAAGGACGGAGGCCCCCAGATGCGACGCGCCAAGCCCGCGCTCGTCCTGATGCTGGGATGGGTCGGACTGCTCTGGCTGCTGGAGGGCGCCGACGCCGCCAGCGGCGGCGCGCTCGACGCCTACGGCATCCGGCCCCGCGACGTCGACGCGCTGGTCGACGTGGTGCCCGCGGCCTTCCTCCACTACGGCTTCGACCACCTCGCCGCCAACACCCTGCCGCTGCTGCTGCTCGGCTTCGTCGCCGCGCTGCGCTGCGGCATACGCCGCTTCCTCGCCGTCGCCCTGATGATCATCGTCGTCAGCGGTCTCGGCGTCTGGCTCACCGCTGCCCCGCACACCGTCACCCTGGGCGCCTCCGGCGTCGTCTTCGGCCTCTTCGGCTATCTCCTGGTGCGCGGCTTCATCGAGCGCGTCCCCCTCGACATCGCCATCGGCGTCCTGGTCGCCGGCCTCTACGGCTCGATCATCTGGGGCGTCCTGCCGCGCGGGGACGGCGTGAGCTGGCAGGCGCACCTCTTCGGGCTGATCGGCGGCGTACTGGCCGCGTTCGTGCTGCGCCGCCGCCCCGCGCCCGGCCGCTCCGGCGCCGGTGTCACAGGCGTCCCGTAGCCTCGACGGCGACAGGCACCACCCGCCGCGCGACCGCGGCACCGGCGACAACGGGGGACGAGATGTCCGGATACCAGCACCCCTACGGGCCCCAGGGCGGCCCCCAGCAGCCCTACGGCGCGGCCCCCGGATGGCAGCCCGGCCCCATGGGCGGCCCCGGCACGCCCGCCCCGAACCCGACCGGTTCCGCGATGTGGGCGCACCTGGGGGCGCTGCTGACGATCGTCGCGGGGTCGGCGATGTGCTGCGGCCTCGGGGTGTTCCTGGGCTGGATAGCCCCGACGGTGGTGCGCGGCGGCCAACACACCAAGCACGACCCGTTCGTCCGCCACCACGCCAATCAGGCGGTGAACTTCGGCATCACCCAGGCCATCGTGGCGGTGCTCGGCACGGTGCTGTACTTCCTGTCCGCGGTGGTCTTCTCCGCCTTCGCGAACGAGGAGCAGCTGGACGGGCCGGGGCTGGCGGTGCCGCTGCTGACCGTGCTCGCGATGCTGGCCGGGTACGGCATCACCGGCCTCGTCTGCGCGACGATGGGCGCGGTGAAGGCGAACCGCGGCGAGTGGTGGAGCTACCCGCGGCTGATCGCCTGGCCGATGGTCAAGAACTGAGCCGGGCGGCCCGGCCCGGCGTCACAGCGTCAGACCGCGCACCAGCAGGTCGGCCAGCGCGAAGACGAACAGCGCGATGCCGATGAAGCTGTTGACGGAGAAGAACGCCCGGTTGAGCCGGGACAGGTCGTGCGGCCGCACGATCGTGTGCTCGTAGACGAACGCTCCGGCGACGACCACCAGGCCCGTCCAGAAGCAGACCCCGGCGTCGGTGAGCAGCGCGTACCAGACCAGCAGCGCCGTGGTGACGAGATGGCAGCCGCGGGCGCCGTGCAGGGCCGCAGGGATGCCGAAGCGGGCCGGTACGGACTTCACACCGTGCGCCCGGTCGGCCTGGACGTCCTGGCAGGCGAAGATCAGGTCGAAGCCGCCGATCCAGATGCCGACCGCGAGGCCGAGGACGGCCGCGTCCCACGACCAGCTGCCGCTGACCGCGAGCCAGGCGCCGACCGGCCCCATCGCCTGGGCCAGGCCCAGGATCGCGTGCGGGAAGTTCGTGAACCGCTTGCCGTACGGATAGACCACCATCGGCACCACCGCGACCGGCGCCAGCACCAGGCACAGCGGGTTGAGCAGCGCGGCGGCGCCGAGGAAGACGGCGACGGCGATCAGCGCGCCGGTCCAGGCGGCGCGCACGGAGACGGCGCCGGTGACCAGTTCGCGGCCCGCGGTGCGCGGGTTACGGGCGTCGATCTCGCGGTCGATGATCCGGTTGGCGGCCATCGCGAAGGTCCGCAGCCCGACCATGGCGAGGGTGACGAGCAGCAGCTTGTCCCAGTGGATCGTCCGGTCCCACTGGTACATCGCGGTCAGCGAGGCGATGTAGGCGAAGGGCAGGGCGAAGACCGAGTGCTCGATCATCACCAGGCGGAGGAACGCGCGGACCTTGCCGGGCCGGGCGGGCCCGGGGCCGACGAGGTCGGGTGTCGCGGAGTCAGCACTCATCTCTAGAAACCGTATTCCGTCCAGCGGCGGTCGACCTTCGCCGCCGTCCGCGGGTCCGACGCGACCATCCGCGGCCAGCCGCCGTCCCGCGTGTACCCCTCCTCGGGCCATTTCGCCGTGGCGTCGATGCCCGCCTTGCCGCCCCAGAACTGCTGGTAGGAGGCGTGGTCGAGATGGTCGACCGGGCCTTCGACGACGGTGAGGTCACGGGCGTAGTCGGTGTTGCCGAGCGCCCGCCAGGACACCTCGTGGAGGTTGTGCACATCGCAGTCGGCGTCGACCACGATGATCAGCTTGGTCAGCGACATCATGTGCGCGCCCCAGATGGCGTGCATCACCTTCTGCGCGTGCTTGGGGTACTTCTTGTCGATCGAGACGATCGCACAGTTGTGGAAGCCGCCGGACTCGGGGAGGTGGTAGTCCACGATGTCCGGGACGATGACCTTGAGGAGCGGGAGGAAGAAACGTTCCGTGGCGCGGCCGAGGGGGCCGTCCTCCGTCGGCGGGCGTCCCACCACGATCGACTGGAGCAGCGGCCGCCTGCGCATCGTGACGCAGTCGATGGTCAGCGCCGGGAAGTCCTCCTGCGGCGTGTAGAAGCCGGTGTGGTCGCCGAACGGGCCCTCCGGCAGCATCCGGCCGGGCTCCAGCCAGCCCTCCAGCACGACCTCGGCGTGGGCGGGGACCTGGAGCGGGACGGTCTTGCAGTCGACCATCTCGATCCGCTTGTTCTGGAGGAACCCGGCGAAGAGGTATTCGTCGATGTCGCCGGGGAGCGGGGCGGTGGAGGCGTACGTCACGGCCGGGGGGCAGCCGAAGGCGATGGCGACCGGCAGCTTCTCGCCCCGGCGGGCGGCGACCTGGTAGTGGTTGCGGCTGTCCTTGTGGATCTGCCAGTGCATCCCGATGGTGCGCTTGTCGTGGCGCTGGAGGCGGTAGAGACCGAGGTTGCGTACGCCGCTCTCGGGGTCCTTGGTGTGGGTGAGCCCCAGGTTGAAGAAGGAGCCGCCGTCCTCGGGCCAGGTGAACAGCGCGGGCAGCCGGTCGAGGTCGACGTCGTCACCCGTGAGGACGACCTCCTGCACCGGGGCGTCACCCTTCACCTTCTTCGGTGGGACGTGCGTCATCCCGGCGAGCTTGCCGAACGCCTCCCGCATCCCGACGAAGCCGTGCGGCAGCTCCGGCTTGAGCAGCCCGCCGATCTTGTCGCTGATGTCCTCGTAGCGCTTGAGGCCGAGGGCCTTGAGCAGCCGGCGGTCGGTGCCGTAGACGTTCATGGCCAGCGGCATCGCCGAGCCCTTGACGTTCTCGAAGAGCAGCGCGGGACCGCCGGACTTCTGCACCCGGTCCACGATCTCGCCGATTTCCAGGTACGGATCGACCTCGGCCTTGATCCGCTGGAGGTCGCCCTCCCGGTCGAGCGCCCGCAGGAACGAGCGAAGATCGTCATAAGCCATACGTCCCAGTATCGGGTACGGACTACCCTGGACGGGTCACCGGGCCCCGCCGCGGGCCAGCCATCACAAGCAGGGGGCTTTGTCCGCAATGCTGAGGTATCTGCCGTTCCTCTTGGTGCTGGCTCTGTGGATCTACGCCTTCATCGACTGCCTCAACACCCCCGAGGAGCAGATCCGCGGACTGCCCAAGGTCGTCTGGGTGATCATCATCCTGCTCTTCGGCGAGGTCCTGATCGGCCCGATCGCCTGGCTGGTCGCCGGCAAGGTCCGCCAGGGCGCCCCCGGCCGCGGCAGCACCCCCTCCGAGTGGCACCGCAACCAGCGCACCACCTGGGTCGCCCCGGACGACAACCCCGAGTTCCTGCGCTCCCTGCGCGAGGAGAACAAGAAGGACGAGAACCTCCTCAAGGACTGGGAGGCCGACCTCCGCCGCCGCGAGGAGGAGTTGCGCCGCAAGGAGGACGGCGGCCCCGAGGACACCCCGCCGCCCGCCAAGAGCTGACACGCTGTCCGCATGGACGGTATGGACCGCGTCGCCGGCGCACCGGACGACCGCCGGGCCCCCGGGCCCGGCACCCCCCGCCCGCACCCCGGGCCCGGCCGCCTTCAGGTGGCCGCCCGCGCGATGCTGGCGACGGCGCTCGCCGAGGCGCGGGCCGGGCTCGCCGAGGGGGGTATCCCGATCGGGGCGGCGCTCTACGGGGCGGACGGCGCGCTGCTCGGCCGGGGGCGCAACCGCCGTGTCCAGGACGGTGACCCGTCCGCGCACGCGGAGACCGCGGCGTTCCGCGCGGCCGGCCGCCGACCCGGTTACCGGGGCACGACGCTGGTCACCACCCTCGCGCCCTGCTGGTACTGCTGCGGACTGGTCCGCCAGTTCGGAATCTCCCGGGTGGTGATCGGCGAAGCGCGGACGTACCACGGCGGGCACGACTGGCTGGCCCGCCACGGCGTGCGGATCGTGCTGCTCGACGACGCGGAGTGCGCCGCGATGATGCGTGACTTCGTCGCGGCACACCCGGCGCTGTGGAGCGAGGACGTCGGCGGGGCGTAGGGCCCGCACGGCGTCCCGTACGCGTGTGCGGTAATCCGGTGGCCGGTTGCCGCGCCGTCCGGCAGGCTGACCGGCCATGAGCACCCCCGAGCAGCACCCCGCGGAGCACTCCCCCGCCGAGCCGCCGCGCCGCGTCCGCGCGCTGTACACCGCGGCCACCATCACCGTCTACCAGGCGTACGCGCCGGAGCTGGGGCTGCCGGCCGCGCGGGACGGGCGGTTCCCCGCCGCGTGGAAGCGGGAGCGGATGACGTGGATCAAGCCGTCGTTCCTGTGGATGATGTACCGCTCCGGGTGGGGCACCAAGCCCGGCCAGGAGACCGTGCTCGCCGTCGAGATCGACCGGGCCGGGTTCGACGCCGCGCTGCGCGACGCCTGTCTGTCGCACCACGATCCGGCCGTGTACGCGGACCGGGACGCCTGGCGGCGGCGCCTCGCGGCCTCGCCGGTGCGGCTCCAGTGGGACCCGGAGCGCGATCTGCTGCTGCGTCCACTGCCGTACCGCTCGCTCCAGCTGGGGCTGTCGGGTGAGGCGTCGCGCCGGTACGCGGACGAGTGGACGGTGTCGATCCGGGACGTGACCCCGCTCGTCCGGGAGGTCCACGCGCGGGTACGGGCCGGGGATACGGCGGGTGCGGCGGCGCTGCTGCCCGAGGAGCGGCCCTATCCTGCGCCGGACGAAACGCCCGCCCTGCGGCTTTCGGCGTAGAAAACGTAGGAGCGTCCGGCCAACTCGCGTCCGTTCACGGCCAATTGACGCACCGTTCAGCAACCTCCCCCTGCCCGTGCCACACCCGCGCCGCCACAGTCGGTTCCGCCCCACCGAGGTCTTACGCGACGCAGGGAGAGAGGCATCCATGCCCGACATGACCCGACGCAGACTTCTCGGCTCCGCGGCCGGCGCGCTCGGCGGCGCCGCGGCGCTGTCACTGCTGCCGCCGAGCGTCCAGAAAGCCGTGGCCGCCGGTCCGCCCCGGCACGGGGGACTCCACGACATCGAGCACGTCGTCCTGCTCATGCAGGAGAACCGGTCGTTCGACCACTACTTCGGCACCCTGCGCGGCGTCCGGGGCTTCCACGACCCGGACGCGCTGACGCTGCCGAACGGGAAGTCCGTCTTCCACCAGCCGGACGCCGAGAACCCGGACGGTCATCTGCTGCCGTTCCGCCTGAACACCCGCACCTCCAGCGCCCAGGCCATCCCCTCCACCAGCCACGCCTGGTCCGTGCAGCACGAGGCGTGGAACGGCGGGAAGATGGACCGCTGGCTGCCCGCCCACCGCAAGGCCGACGGCAAGAACGGCCCGTACGTGATGGGCTATCACACCCGTGAGGACATCCCCTTCCAGTTCGCCCTCGCCGAGGCGTTCACCCTCTGCGACAACTACTTCTGCTCGGTCTTCGGGCCGACCTGGCCCAACCGGCTGTACTGGATGACGGGCAGCATCGACCCGCGGGGCACCCACGGCGGCCCGGTCCTCAACAACACCGCGCCGAAGCCGTACCGCTGGACCACCTACGCCGAGCGCCTCCAGGCCGCCGGGATCAGCTGGAAGGTGTACCAGCAGGAGGACGACTACGGCTGCAACCTGCTGGAGCAGTTCCAGAACTTCCGGGACGCGAAGCCCGGCGACGCGCTGTACGAGCGCGGGGTGCGGCCGCAGCCGGCCGGCACCTTCGAGGACGACGCGCGCAACGACCGGCTGCCGGCCGTCTCCTGGCTGATCCCCACCAGCACCGAGTCCGAGCACCCGGACTTCCTGCCGGCCGCGGGCGCCGACTTCGTCGCCCGGAAGATCGAGGCCATCGCCTCGAACCCGAAGGTCTGGCGCAAGACCGTCTTCATCCTGAACTACGACGAGAACGACGGTCTCTTCGACCATGTCCCGCCGCCCGTGCCGCCCGCCGGGACGCCGGACGAGTTCGTCGGCGGGCTGCCGATCGGCGGGGGCTTCCGGGTGCCCTGTCTGATCGTCTCGCCGTGGACGGTCGGCGGCTGGGCGGCCGGTGACGCCTTCGACCACACCTCCGTGCTCCAGTTCCTGGAGCGCTGGACGGGCGTGGAGGAACCCCACATCACCGACTGGCGGCGTTCCGCGTTCGGCGATCTGACCTCGGCGTTCGGCTTCTCGCACGCCAGGCCCCGGCCGCCGCGGCTGCCGCACGACACCGCCGAGCAGTGGGCCAGGGCCCGCTGGGAGGTCGAGCACCTGCCGAAGCCGACGCTGCCGGGCGGCGGGCAGCAGGAGCCGCCGCAGGAGCCCGGCGGCCGCAAGCGCCGCTGACCGGCCGCCGGACACGGCGGTGCCGTACGGGAGCGCGTCCCGTACGGCACCGTGGGCGTGGTCCGTCAGACCCCGGCGTAGGAGTGCAGGCCGGTGACGAAGATGTTCACGCCGAAGTAGTTGAAGAGGTAGCAGGCGAAGGCGATCAGGCCCAGCCAGGCGGCCTTGCGGCCCTTCCAGCCGGCGGTCGCGCGGGCGTGCAGGTAGCCGGCGTAGGCGACCCAGGTGATGAAGGACCAGACCTCCTTGGGGTCCCAGCCCCAGTAGCGGCCCCAGGCGGCCTGGGCCCAGATCGCGCCCGCGATGATCGTGAACGTCCACAGCGGGAAGACGGTGGCGTTGACGCGGTAGGCGAACTTGTCGAGCGAGGCCGCCGAGGGCAGCCGCTCCAGGACGGAGGTGGCGAAGGCGCCGGGCTGCTTGCCCGCGGGGTCGGCGAGCTTGGCCTCGTGGCGGTCGCGGAAGAGGAACAGCAGGGTGGCGACCGCGCCGAGGTAGAGCACCGCGCCGGAGATGATCGCGCAGCTGACGTGGATCCACAGCCAGTACGAGTGCAGGGCGGGGACAAGCTGGTCGCTGGCGGTGTAGAGCACCGAGACGGCGAGACCGAGGTCGAGCAGGACGGTGGTGATCAGCGGCAGGCCGATCCAGCGGACGTTCTTGCGCAGCACGAGCAGCAGCAGGTAGGCGCTGACCGCCACACAGCCGAGGGTGAGGGAGAACTCGTACATGTTGCCCCAGGGGGCACGCTGCACGGACAGGGCGCGGGTGATCACGCCGCCCACGTGCAGGGCCCAGCCCAGCACGGTGAGCGAGACGGCGATGCGGCCGTAGAGGTCGCCCTTCTCGGTGCCGCCGGCGGCGCCGGGGCCGTCGGGGACGTCACGGGTGCCGGGGGCGGTACGGGTGATGACCTTGGGGCGTTCGAGGACGGCGGTGCCGCCCTGGGACCGTACCTGGACGGCCGCCGCCCGCTGCGGCGCGGCGGTCAGCGCGGCGGCGGTCCTGCCGACCTTGCTGCGGCTGCCGAACACCCACTCGGCCAGGTACGCGAGGAAGGTGAGGGTGTAGACCGCCATGGCCGAATAGACCAGGAGATTGCTGTTGTTCGCCAGTGTCTCGTTGGCTGCGGCCGCGATGTTCACACGCGCGCTCCTTCGGAGGGTTCAGCAGGATCGGCGGGACCGTTGGGCTCCGCCTCGTTGTCGGGCCCGGTGCCGGAGGCGTCCGCCGCGGCCGGGGCGTCGGGAAGGAGCGCCACGGCCAGATCGGCGATCTCCTCCGGGAGCCGGGCCGACTCGCTGCGGGCGAGCCCGGCGATCTCGACGACGGTGGTGCCGTCCTCGCCCCGCTCGGCCCGGATCCACACCCGGCGGCGTTGGACGAACAGGGAGAGGGCCAGGCCCAGCAGGGCGGCGCCCGCGCCGGTGAGCGCGAGCCAGTTGCCGGGCTGGTGGGTGATCGTGAAACTGGCCCAGGTCTTGATGCCCTCGAAGGTGATCGAGCCGTCGCCGCCGGGCAGCGTCATGGTCTCGCCGGGCCGCATCATCTGGGCGGTCTTGTTGCCCTTGCCGTCGGTGTACTGCTTGAGGCGCTTGAGGTCGAGCTGGTAGACGCTCTGCGTGGGCCCGGAGTCGACACCGAGGTCACCGTGGTAGGCGGTGAGCACGAGGCGGGGGTTATCGAGCGCCGGGAACTGGGAGAACATCGTGCCCGAGCCCTTGCCGCCGAAGGTCGGCACGAAGAAGCCCTGGAAGCCGAGCTGGTTGCGTGTGCCGTCCTTGGCCCTGGCGCCGGGCACCTTGATGACGCCGGTCGAGGTGAGGTTCTGGGGGTCCTGCGGGAGGAACGGGACGGCGCCCTTGTAGACGACCTTGCCGCGGCCGTCCTTGACGCTGACCACCGGCGAGTAGCCGTGCGAGAGCAGGTTGACCCGTGAGCCCGCGAGGTAGAGCGGCTCGTTGACCTCGACCGTCGTCTTGTGCGAGGTGCCGTCGGCACCGGTGAAGTAGGTGACATGGGCGCGGAAGGTACGGGCGGTGCCGCGCTGCGAGCCGGACCGCTCGTACGTCGCGTCGAACTTGTCGAGGGTGAAGCCGAACGGCTCCATGGTGTCGGTGTCGAAGAACGGGCCCGACTTGAAGTCGTCGTACTGGGTCAGGCTGTTGGCGAAGCCGTCGCCCTCACTGATCAGCTTGCCGCCCTGGGAGCGCCACAGGCTGCCGACGGCGAACGCCACCAGCATCACGATCAGCGCCACATGGAAGAGCAGATTGCCGACCTCGCGCAGATACCCCTTCTCGGAGCCGACCGCGCTGCCGCTTCGGTGCGTACGGAAGCGGCGCTTGCGCAGCAGCCGCCCGGCCGACTCCAGCACCTCCTCCGGCTGTGCCGTGGTGCGCCAGGTGGTGTACGCGGGCAGCCGGGTCAGCCGGCTGGGGGCGGCCGGCGGCCTGCCCCGCAGCTGCCCCACGAACTGCCAGGTCCGCGGGACGATGCAGCCGATGAGGGAGATGAACAGCAGCAGGTAGATCGCGGAGAACCACACCGAGCTGTAGACGTGGAACATCCCCAGCGCGTCGTAGATCTTCCCGAGCGTGGGGTGGTCGCCCCGGAACGCGTCGACCTTGACCGGGTCGATGCTGGTCTGCGGGATCAGCGAGCCGGGGACGGCGCCCAGCGAGAGCAGCAGGAGCAGCAGCAGCGCCACCCGCATCGAGGTGAGCTGCCGCCAGAACCACCGCAGCCAGCCGACCGGCCCGAGGGAGGGGAGGCTGGTCTCCTCCTTGGGGGCGGTGGACAGCCGGGACGTGGCCTCGCCGAGGTCCGTCCCGGTGTCCTGGGTCCGCGGCGCGCCGTCCTCCGGGTCGCGGGGGGTGTCGGTCGTGGTGGACATCAGTCAGATCCCAACGAAGTAATTCTGCGACCAGTTCTGGACCGAGGACATCCAGTCGCCCCACACACCGGTGAGCAGCAGGACGCCGAGGGCGACCATCATGCCGCCCCCGAGCCGCATCACCCACACGTAGTGCCGCTTGACCCAGCCGAACGCGCCCAGCGCCCGGCGGAAGGCCACCGCTGCCAGCAGGAACGGCAGGCCCAGGCCCACGCAGTAGACGACGGTGAGCAGCGCGCCGCGTGCCGCGCTCGCCTCCTGGAGGGAGAGCGTGTTGACGGTGGCGAGGGTGGGGCCCATGCAGGGGGTCCAGCCGACGCCGAAGAGGACGCCGAGGAACGGCGCCCCGGCCAGGCCCATGGCGGGTTTCTTGTGGAAGCGCAGTTCGCGCTGGCCGAAGCGTTGCAGGAGGCCGGCGAAGGCGAGGCCGAAGAGGATCATCAGGGCGCCGAGCACCCGGGTGATGATGTCCTTCTGCTCCTCGAAGACATCGCCGAAGTAGCCGAAGAGGGCGCCGCCGGAGACGAAGACGGCGGTGAAGCCGAGGACGAACAGCGAGGCGCCGGCCAGCATCCGTCCGCGCCGGGCCTGGGCGAGATCGGTGCCGACCATGCCGGTGACGTACGACATGTAGCCGGGGACCAGCGGCAGGACGCAGGGCGAGAAGAACGAGACCAGTCCCGCGAGCAGGGCGATGGGCACGGCGGCGAACAGGGTGCCGCTCATGATGGTCTCGTTGCGCGCGACGGCGAGGATGATCACGGGGTCACTTCTCGGCGATCAGGGGAGCGAGCATCTTGCGCAGCTCCGCCTCGGTCAGCTCGCCGATGGAGCGTGCCGCGATCTTCCCCTGCCGGTCGACGGCGATCGTCGAGGGGATGGACTTCGGGTTGAGGCTGCCCTTGGGGAAGCGCAGCATCAGCTTGCCGGCCGGGTCGAACAGGCTCGGGTACGGCACCTTGTGCTGTTCCTCGAAGCTGGTGGCCTGCGACTTCTCGGCGTCGCGGGTGTTGATCCCGACGAACTGGACGCCCTGGGAGGCGGTGTCGCGGGAGACCTTGCCGAATGCCTCGGCCTCGGCGTTGCAGGGGCCGCACCATGATCCCCAGATGTTGAGGACGACGATCTTGCCCTTGTAGTCGGCGATGTCGAGGTGCTTGCCGGTGGTGGTCTCGCCGGAGATGTCGGGTGCGGCCTGCCGGTCGGCTCTCGCGACGGTGTCGATGCCGTCCTTGCCCTGGACGAAGCGGGTCTGCGAGGAGCCGCCCGAGGTGCCTTCCCCGCAGGCGCTCAGCGTCAGCGAGCCGAGCGCGATCCCCGCGGCGAGCAGGGTGAGGCGTCGGCGGCTGGTGAGGCGGCGTGGGGCGCGGCAGGCACTCATGTGAAAAGTTTCGCATGGGCGGATTCCGGATCTTCCGCACCCCCCTCGCCGGTCGGCCCGTGTCGGAAAGCCGCATGTCGGACGGGGTACGCGGGCGGAGGGCGCCGCCGCGCACCCCGTACGGGGCATTCTCAGGCGGCCGTGAGGTACTGCTTCCAGCCACCCGCGGGGGCCCGGCCGACGCCCAGCTGCTGGAGCTTGGCGATCACCTTGGGGTCCTGGGCGTCGAGCCAGTCGGTGAACTGCCGGAAGGAGACCAGCCGCACGTCCTGGTGCCGCTCGTCGGCGATGTGCTTGAGGGCCGCCTCGACGGCGTCCATGTAGATGCCGCCGTTCCACTCCTCGAAGTGGTTGCCGATGAAGAACGGCGCGCGGTTGGTCTCGTAGGCGCGGCGGAATCCGGCGATGTACGCCTCGGTGGCCTGCTTGCGCCAGCCCGGGTAGTTGGCCGGCGGGGCCTTGGTGGAGTTGCGGGACTGGTTGGCGAGGATGTTGTAGTCCATCGACAGGACCTCGAAGGAGTGGCCGGGGAACGGTATCTGCTGGAGCGGGTAGTCCCAGATCCCGTTCTTCTTCCTGGGCCACATCTGGAGGCCGCCGGGCGAGCTGGCGTCGTAGCGCCAGCCCAGTTCCTTGGCGGTGGTCAGCAGGTTGTCCTGGCCGAGGAGGCAGGGGGTGCGGCCGCCGACGAGTTCCTTGCGGTAGTCGAAGGGCAGCGGCTCGACGTCGGTGAAGCCGGTGTTCGTCCGCCACTTGGTGACGAAGTCCATGGCCTGGTCTATCTCGGAGCGCCACTGCCGGGGTGTCCAGTGCTGGACGGAGCCGGTGCCGGCGCAGAAGTGGCCGTTGAAGTGGGTGCCTATCTCGTGGCCGTCGAGCCAGGCGCGGCGGACGTTCTTCAGGGTGTCCTTGATGTGGCCGTCGGAGAGGTAGCCGATGTCGGAGGCGCCGACGCGGTTGTTGGGCGGGGAGTAGAGGTGCTTCTTGCTCTCGGGCAGCAGGTAGAGGCCGGAGAGGAAGAAGGTCATCGCCGCGCCGTGGTCCTTGGCGAGCTTGAGGAAGCGCGGGAAGAGGCCGTTGCCGACCTCTCCCGCGCCGTCCCACGAGAACACCACGAACTGCGGCGGGGTCTGCCCCGGTTCCAGCCGTTCGATCTTCGGCTGGTGGGGCTGCTTGCCGGTGTCGGCGGTGGAGCCGTCGCCTATCGGCTTCGGCCGGGGCTGGGAGCGGCTGGTCACCTTCTGCCCGGCCGCGTCCCCGCCGGAGCATCCGGCCACCCCCAGCGCGGCGGCCGCGCCCACTCCCATCCCCAGCAGATTCCGCCGACTGATCGCGCGCATCCCGTCGTCCCCATCCGTGCTCGCCCAACTGAATATCCATATAAACGGACATACGTTAGGAGGGGCCGATGAAGGCGCAGGTTCCGGTGTATTCGGTTAACTTTCGATTTACCGCGCGAGGGGAAATGACGCTGGGTGACGCCTCGTCACGCGCCGAACGCCTTGGCCTTCCCCTTCACGGGCTTGGCGCCCGCCAGCAGATGGGACGGCACAAGATCGCGTGCCGGTTCCGTGTATCCCACGGAAACGATCCGGTCACCGTGGAAGGTGAACGACGTCAGCGACGCCAGGGTGCACTGCCGCCGCCGCGGGTCGTGCCACAGCCGCCGCCGCTCCGCGAAGCTCCGCACGATCCAGATCGGCAGCTGATGGCTGACCGCCACCGCCTCGTGCCCGCGCGCCGCGTCCCGCGCCGCACCGAGCGCCGCCATCATCCGCACGACCTGCTCGATGTACGGCTCGCCCCACGACGGCCGGAACGGATTGGTCAGGTACTTCCAGTTCCCCGGCTTCTTCAGCGCGCCGTCGCCCACGCCGAACGTCTTGCCCTCGAAGACGTTGGCCGCCTCGATCAGCCGCTCGTCGCGCGCCGTCTCCAGCCCGTGCGCCGCCGCGATCGGCGCCGCCGTCTCCTGCGCGCGCTCCAGCGGCGAGGCGACGACATGCGTGATGTCCCGCTCCGCCAGATGCTCCGCGACCCGGTCGGCCATCTTCCGGCCCAGGTCCGAGAGGTGGTAGCCGGGACGGCGCCCGTAGAGGACGCCCTCCGGGTTGTGCACCTCGCCGTGCCGCATCAGATGTACGACGGTGATGTCTTCGCTGCTCATGTCGCCCATTCGTCCGCTCGTCCGCTCCCGGTCGCTCACGCCGCCGCCCCGGCCGCCGCCCGCGCCGCGGCCGGCAGCGCGGCGGCGATCCGCTCGACCGCCGCGGCGTCGTGCGCGGTCGAGACGAACCACGACTCGAAGGCGGACGGCGGCAGGTAGACGCCCTGCGACAGCATCGAGTGGAAGAACGCGGTGAAGCGGAACGCGTCCTGCGACCGGGCCCCCTCGTAGTCCCTGACCTCGGCGTCCGTGAAGAAGACGGAGAACATGTTGCCCGCCGTCTGCACCCGGTGCGCCACGCCCTCCTTGGCCAGCGCCTCGGTGACCAGGCCGCGCACCTCGGCGGAGACCGCGTCGACCTTCTCGTACGCCGCGTCGTCCAGCAGCCGCAGCTGCGCGACGCCGGCCGCGGTGGCGATCGGGTTCCCGGACAGGGTGCCCGCCTGGTAGACCGGGCCGGCCGGCGCCAGGTGCGCCATTACGTCGGCGCGGCCGCCGAACGCCGCCGCCGGGAAGCCGCCGCCCATGACCTTGCCGAAGGTCATCAGGTCCGGACGTACGCCATCAATTCCATACCAACCGGACTTGCTGACGCGGAAGCCCGTCATCACCTCGTCGGAGATGTACAGCGCGCCGTCGGCCGCGCAGATGTCCTTGAGCCCCTGGTTGAAGCCCGGCAGCGGCGGCACCACGCCCATGTTGCCCGGCGACGCCTCGGTGATCACACACGCGATCTCGCCCGGGTGCGCGGCGAACGCGGCCCGCACCGCCTCCAGGTCGTTGTACGGCAGCACGATCGTGTCGCCGGCCTGCGCGCCCGTCACACCCGGGGTGTCGGGCAGCGCGAAGGTCGCCACCCCCGAACCGGCCGCGGCCAGCAGCGCGTCCACATGCCCGTGGTAGCAGCCGGCGAACTTGACCACCTTCGACCGGCCGGTGAACCCGCGCGCCAGCCGGATCGCCGACATCGTCGCCTCGGTGCCGCTGGAGACCAGCCGCACCTGCTCGACCGGCGCGATCCGCGCGACGATCTCCTCCGCCAGCTCGACCTCACCCGCACCGGGCGTACCGAACGACGTCCCGCGCGAGACCGCCTCCCGCACCGCGGCCATCACCTCGGGGTGCGAGTGGCCGAGGATCATCGGCCCCCACGAACACACGAGGTCGACGTACTCACGGCCGTCGGCGTCGGTGAGGTACGGACCGGTGCCGGACACCATGAACCGGGGCGTACCGCCCACGGCCCGGAACGCCCGCACCGGAGAGTTCACGCCACCGGGCGTCACCGCGGCGGCGCGGTCGAACAGCGACTGCGAAACAGGGGCTTCATACGGAAAAGACACGGCGATCCTGATCTGCGTAGACGGTGGGGAAGGACGGCGGCGCACGGACACGGCCCGGCCGGCAACGATGCGGAAATCCCCTCGCGGTCCGCCCGAGGGCACCGCGCGGTTTCCTTCTGGTCCCTTTTCGGTTCCTCTCGCTCTCGACCGGGCGTCAGCCCCCGCGCGTCTGCAAAACTGGGGCGTCGTACGAATGCGTCACACACCCCATGGTCTCAGAGGTGCGCAGGGGCATGCCGCCGGGCGTTTCACGCGCCGGTGACGGGGGAGGTCTCTGAGACGATGATCGGGTTGCGTGGCCGGGGCTGCGAATGGTCGGGTGGAGATATGCATCGCGGTGGCGAACTGGGCGAAGGAACCGATGACCGGGGTCCTGAGCGCGCCCAGCGCGGCCGCCACCGCCGCGAGGACATCGGCGGCGGGGACAGCACGGGTGGGGAGACCAGGGGCGGCCGCATGGGGGTGACGTACAAGTACTTCGGCGCGCCCAACGGCGCCACGGCGGCACGCGTCCCGATCTCGATGCGTCCCGAGGAGCTCGGCGGCGACGAGCTCGGCATGGGAGGCATGTTCACCAAGATCAAGCCGGAGACGATGGCCGCGATGGTCCTCACCGGCATAGAGGGCATACCCCTCCACAAGGTCCCCCCGCTCGAACTGGTCGTCCTCCACCCCGACTACGCGGTCGTCAAGCTCCCCATGACCGTGGTCGACCCGCTGCGCGGGGTCGGCGAGGAGTCCGTCGGCGCCGCGGCCTTCATCTGGTCCACCGTGCCCGACCGCGGCGGCCCCCGCGACGCCTACACCGTCTACCAACTCCTCCACGAATGGCAGGACTTCAGCCACCGGCTGCACGAGGCCGGGCACCAGGCGTACTGCCTGGTGTGGCCGTAGGGCCGCTCCCGCCCCGCCGCCTCACCACGTGAGGCGGGCCGAGGCACCGCCGTCCACGACGAGATCGTGACCGGTGATCCAGGACGCCATCGGGGACGCCAGGAAGACACACGCGTCCCCCACGTCCTCGGGCGTGCCCAGCCGCCCCACCGACGACGCGGCCCGCCACCGCCGTACGCCCTCCGGCCAGCCCTCCGCGAGCCCCGGCCGGTCGATCAGCCCCGGCGAGACGCTGTTGACCCGGATGCCCCAGCCCCCGTACTCCAGCGCCGCGGCGCGGGCGTGCATCACCACCGCCGCCTTGGCCGCGCTGTAGTGCGCGTGCCCCGGCGCCGGGAAGGACGCCTCCACGGACGCCACATGGATCACCGCCCCACCACCGCGCTCACGCAGCACGGGCGCCGCGGCCTGGGTGCAGGCGAACACACTGTGCAGATCGGTGTCCACCACGGCCCGCCAGTCCGCGAGCGTCATCCCCGGCAGCTCCTGGACCGGCTGCACCCCCGCGTTGTTGACGAGGACGTCCAACCCGCCGCGCCATTCCGCGGCCCGGCGCACCAGCCGGCGGCAGGCCGCCTCGTCCGTCAGCTCGGCGTCCAGCGCCAGCGCGCTGCCGCC
>NZ_JCANQV010000089.1:0-21778 GCF_059553635.1 Candidatus Streptomyces philanthi | reverse complement strand
CGGCGGTACCGGCGCGGAGGAGTGACGGTGGCGCTCCCCGGGGCCTCAGTGCCCCGAGGTGGCCTTGAGCCCGACGACCGCGACCAGCAGCAGGCAGATGAAGAAGATCCGGGCCGCGGTGGCCGGCTCACCGAGCAGCAGGATTCCGGCCACCGCCGCACCGGCCGCGCCGATGCCCACCCACACGCCGTAGGCCGTGCCTATCGGCAGGGAACGGGCCGCGTACGACAGCAGCACCATGCTCGCGACGATGCCCGCGCCGGTGAACACACTGGGCCACAGCCGGGTGAACCCGTCGGTGTACTTCATCCCCACCGACCAGCCGACCTCCAGCAGACCCGCGACGACCAGCAGGAACCATGCCATGACGACACCTCCGAGAAGCGTTTCCACAAGGGGGTGCGTCGTCTTTTCCTGCCCGGTACGGCGCGTCTCGTCGGGTTGCCGCCGAGGCTAGCAAGCAACAACACCGGGTGGGCGGTGACCTCGGTCACCGCCCACCCGGTGCGGAAAAGCCCTCAGCGGGCGCCTACAGGTACAGCCCGGTGGAGTCGTCCGCGCCCTCCAGCCGCTCCGCGGCCACCGCGTGCAGATCACGCTCACGCATCAGGACGTACGCCACACCGCGCACCTCCACCTCGGCCCGGTCCTCCGGGTCGTACAGCACGCGGTCACCCACCTCGACGGTCCGCACGTTCTGGCCGATCGCGACCACTTCGGCCCAGGCCAGACGGCGGCCGACCGCGGCGGTCGCCGGAATGACGATGCCCCCGCTGGAGCGGCGCTCGCCCTCGGGGATGTCCGTCCGGACCAGCACACGGTCGTGCAGCATCCGGATCGGCAGCTTGTCATGGGTGTCGTGGGTGTTGTTGGCGCTCACGGCACGACGGTACCTGGCCCCCGCCGCACCGTACGCACCGCGGGCCACCGGGACCCTACGGACGACGCTTCTTGGACCGCATCACCAGCAGCCCCAGCACCGCCACCCCGATCATCGCCACCGGGACGATGCGCTCCAGCCGCGGCGCCCCGTCCTCGGACGTGAGCTGGCCGCGGACGTCCGACACCACCCGGTTGGCGGCCACATAGGCACGACCGGCCGTGCGGTCCACGGCCTCCACGGCCTTCGCCTTCGCGTCATCCATGATCGTCTTCGGGTGCAGCCGCACACCGATCTCGTCGAGCGTCGCGGCGAGATCCTGCCGCCTGCTGGCGATGTCCGCCTCGATCTGCGCAGGGGTCCTGGCTTCCGACACCGCGCTGCCTCCGTCGTCTCGGGCCGATGCGTACCGGGCCGGTCTGTGGACCCGTACGGAACCGGCCACCGTACTCTCTGTGCCGATTCGTGAGGGACAGTCTGTCAGCTCACGCCCCTCCACGCCCCACAGCACCCCCCGTTTCGGGCAGGCGGGACGGTTCCGGGGGCCGCCACGCCCCCGCACGAAGGCCGTAATCTCGGGGGCGTACCGATCCCCTCCGAGGAGAGACATGAGCGCGCGACTGAACCCCGGCGACACCGCCCCCGCCTTCACCCTCCCCGACGCGGACGGCAAGCAGGTCTCGCTCGCCGACCACAAGGGCCACAAGGTCATCGTCTACTTCTACCCGGCCGCGCTCACCCCCGGCTGCACCAAGCAGGCGTGCGACTTCACCGACAACCTCGACTTCCTCGCCGGCCACGGCTACGACGTCATCGGCATCTCCCCCGACAAGCCGGAGAAGCTCGCGAAGTTCCGCGAGAAGGAGGACCTCAAGGTCACCCTGCTCGGCGACCCCGCCAAGGAGACCCTGGAGGCGTACGGCGCCTTCGGCGAGAAGAAGCTCTACGGCAAGACCGTCACCGGCGTCATCCGCTCCACCGTCATCGTCGACGAGGACGGCAAGGTCGAACGGGCCCTGTACAACGTCAAGGCCACCGGCCACGTCGCCAAGATCATCAAGGATCTGAAGCTGTAACGGTCAGGGGCGCGCCGCGCCGTCCGGGGAGGCGAGCGCCGCCGCCTCCCCGGACACCACCACCGCCCGGTCCGGCAGCTCCAGCACCGCCCTGGCCCCACCGTCCTCCGCCGCGCCGAACTCCAGCCGCGCCCCCAGCACCTCCGCCTGCCCCGCCGCGATCGTCAACCCCAGACCGTGCCCGGTCCCCCGCTCCGGCGCCGCCGTACGGAACCGCCGCGGCCCCTCCGCGCACAGCTCCTCCGGATACCCCGGCCCGTGATCACGCACCACGATCCGGAAACCGTCGACCGCCACCTCGATCGGCGGCTCCCCGTGCTTCGCCGCGTTCGCCAGCAGATTCACCAGCACCCGCTCCACCCGGCGCCGGTCCGTCTCCACGATCCGCGGCTCCCCCACCACCGTCACGGACACCTCGTCCACCCCACGCTGCCGCGCCGCCCGCTTGACGATCCCCCGCACCAGCGACGGCAGCTCACAGGCGTCCACATCCGCCCGCTCCACCCCGGCGTCCAACCGGGACACCTCCAGCAGATCCTCCACAAGACGCCGCATCGCCTGCGCGCGATCACGCACCATCTCCACCGCCCGCGGCTCCGGCAGCAGCTCCGCCGCCGCCACCAGCCCCGCGACCGGCGTCCGCAGTTCGTGCGCCACGTCCGCGGTGAACTCCCGCTCCGCCTCCACCCGCGCCGCCAGCGACGTCGCCATGTGGTGCACACTGCGGCCCAGCTCCGCGACCTCGTCCCGGCCATGGCTGGAAAGCGCCCCCGCGTCCGGCTCCTCACCCGCCGCGATCCGCCGGGCCGCCGCCGCGCTCAGCCGCAGCCGCCGCGACAGCCGCTGCGAGACGAACCACGACACCACGGCCATCACCGCCACCGTCCCGACCCCCGCGATCAGCAACGCCCGGTCGAGCGCCACCTGCGCCGGATCACTGTCCGGGAACGCCGCCGACACCGACAGCGTGCGCAGATCACCGTCCGAACGCTCCCCCACCCCGGTGGCCGCCCACACCCGCGGGTCGTCACCCCCGCTGACGAACGTGCCCGACCTGCCACGGGCCACCGCGTCCCGCAACGGGAACGGCAGCGTCAGGTCGTCCAGCTGCGCGCCCAGCGCCAGCGTCCCGTCCCGCTCGTAGATCTGGAGCGCGGAACTGAGCCGGTCGTCCTGGTACGCACGCGCCGAACGCTCCCTCTCGGCATCGGCTATGTGGTGCACGGCGAACCCGAGCACCACCACGGCGAGTGCCGTCAAACTCGAAATGGCCAGGGCGATCCGGCCTCGGATGCCCATCACGCGAGGTTGTACACCTCCGTCGTGTCACCCAGCGGGGTCGACCCGTCGTAGGTCACCTCAAGTCCGGTGAACGCCCATCCGCCCTCGACCGCCCGCGGCCCGTAGAGCCGGAACGACGCGGGGAACACCGCGTCCGCGCCCGCCCCCGCCGCGGTCTTCTCCACCTGCACCACACCCCGGCCCTCGGCCGACCGGGCGTCGTAGTGGTCCCAGGTGAGCGCGGTCGCGACCATCCCGGCGTCCGCACAGGCCAAAGTGATCACCCGCGGCTTGACCGCCGGCTTCCCGAATCCGCAGTCCCGTACGCCCGGCAGGCCGCCCGACGGCTTCCCCGACTCCTTGCCCCCCTGCACCGCGGCCGTCTTCGGGGCGTTGCCCACCGCCGACGCGCGGTCCCCGGCCTGGCTCCACCACACCCCGGCGGCGGCCAGCACGGTGACCACGAGGAAGGTCACCAGGGCGGTACGCCCACCGGCCCACCGTGATCGTTCGCGGACGGTCATCATTTCTCCTCCCGGGGCGCACGCCCCGTACCCCCACCAGCAAACACGAACACCGCCGCGAGCGGACGCGGGGACCCGGCGCACAAGGCCCGGCACACCACCCCGGACGCAACCGAACGCAGTGCCGCCGATTCCACCTCACCCTCCTCTGCGCGCGACACGACCTGATTGCCCTCACACTGCGATGACCGCGCGGCTGTGTACCAGTCCTGTAACAACGGCCCGGCCCGCCGCGTGTCTCCCCGGCACCCATCGGAGGTGAGAAAACCGCAGGCCACGCCCGATGCCCCGGACGGCCCAACCGGAGTGACGTACGTCGCGTCGCGCCCCGACAGTGGTTTGATCCGCGCTCCTCTGCGCAGGCGCACCCGTCGTACCCACCGCGCACCGCGCACCGACCCTTGAGAGGACCGCCCAGTGCCGACCGGCAGCTCCGACGCAGACCCCGCTTCCGCACGGGACCCGGAAGCGCTCAGGCGTCACCATGTCCTCTTCCGCGCCATAGCCCGGCGGCGCAACCCTCCGCTACGGCGTACGGACATCACGGTCACCGACGAGCGGGTCGTCAAGCGCGCGGTGAAGGCCGCCGCCCTCGGCAACGCCATGGAATGGTTCGACTTCGGGATCTACAGCTACCTCGCCGTCACCATCGGCAAGGTCTTCTTCCCCGGCGGCGACGACACCACCAGTCTGCTGTCCTCCTTCGCGACCTTCGCCGTCGCCTTCCTCGTCCGCCCCCTCGGCGGCGCCTTCTTCGGACCGCTCGGCGACCGCATCGGCCGCAAGCGGGTCCTCGCCATCACCATGATCATGATGGCGCTGGGCACCCTCTGCATCGGCCTGATCCCCTCCCACGCCACCATCGGTGTCTGGGCCCCGGTCCTCCTCGTCGTCTTCCGCATGGTCCAGGGCTTCTCCACCGGCGGCGAGTACGGCGGCGCCTCCACCTTCATCGCCGAGTA
This sequence comes from Candidatus Streptomyces philanthi, assembly GCF_059553635.1. Classification (NCBI taxonomy): domain Bacteria; kingdom Bacillati; phylum Actinomycetota; class Actinomycetes; order Kitasatosporales; family Streptomycetaceae; genus Streptomyces; species Candidatus Streptomyces philanthi. The sequence continues at coordinate 17,055 of NZ_JCANQV010000089.1, read as the reverse complement.
CGCGCCGGACAAGAAGCGCGGCTTCTACGGCAGCTTCCTGGAGATGGGCACCCTGGCCGGCTACATCGGCGCGGCCGGTCTCGTCCTCGTCCTCAACGCCACCCTCGGCGCCGGGGCCATGCTCTCCTGGGGCTGGCGCATCCCTTTCCTGGTCGCGGGCCCGCTCGGCCTGATCGGCCTCTACCTGCGACTCCGGCTCGACGAGACCCCCGCCTTCCAGAAACTGGAGGCATCCCAGGCCCACGCGCCCGTCACCCAGACCGCCGCCGAGGCCGCGCACCTGTCCGAGAACGCGCCCAGGAAGCGGATCGGCGAGATCTTCGCCCGGCACTGGCCGATGCTCGTCCTGTGCATCGCCCTGGTCGGCGCCTACAACATCTGCGTCTACCTGGTGCAGTCGTACATGCCGACGTACCTCACGAGCACCCTCGGCTACGACGAGTCCCACAGCCTGCTCATCCTCATCGGCAGCATGGCCGTGCTGATGTGCGTCATCAGCAGCGTCGGACGCCTCAGCGACCACTTCGGCCGCAAGCCGGTCCTGATGACGGGCATGCTCGGCTTCCTGATCCTCTCGCTCCCCGCCTTCTACCTGGTCAAGCAGGGCAGCTTCGCCGCGATCACGGGCGGGATGATGATGCTCGGCCTCTCCCTCGTCTGCCTCCAGGGCACCATGTCGGCCGCGCTGCCCGCCCTATTCCCCACCAGCGTCCGCTACGGCTCGCTCTCCATCGGCTACAACCTCGCCGTCTCCCTCTTCGGCGGCACGACCCCCCTGGTCATCACGGCCCTGATGGACACCTTCGACCAGAACCTGATGGTCCCCGCCTACTACGCCATGCTCGCCGCCCTGGTCGGCGTCATCAGCGTCCTGTGCATGAAGGAAACCGCACGCCAACCCCTCGAAGGCTCTCCCCCCTCGGTCGCCACCAAGGAGGAGGCCGCCGAAATCATCGCGTCACAGAACCACGAACCGCGGTTCTGACGGGGTGCGGAAGCGCGGTGGACGAAGGAGATCCTGGAAGAGGCGGTGGCGTTGTCGGCCAGCATGTGCGAGGTCCTGCGACGCCTCGGGCCCGACCCGGTGGGCGGTCAGCACACCCATCTCAGCCGGCGCATCCGCCACCTGGGGATCGACACCTCGCACTTCTCCGCGAACGCACCACCGCGCCCCGCCGGTACTCCCCCGAAGATCTCCTGGTGGAGACGGAGAAGCTGACCCGGCGCGTGCCGAGCCGCCGCCTCAAGCAGGCCCTCCCGGCGCTCGGCACGAACGAGCAATGCGCGCTCTGCGGCACCGGCCCCGTCTGGCGCCACCGTCCACTCCCCCTTGAGGTGGACCACATCGACGGCAACTGGCGGAACAACCGCCGGGAGAACTTACGTCTCCTGTGCCCCAACTGTCATGCCGTCACCGCCACTTGGTGCCGTGGCGGACGTCGGCGGGCATCCACGGGCCCGGACCCAGTACAGTGAGCGCCGAGGGCCCGTATCCCAGCTGGCTAGAGGATGCCGGTTTAGGTCCGGTATGTCGTGGGTTCGAGTCCCACCGGGCCCACCTGTGCCGCAGCCTCCCCGACCCGCGGTCGGGGAGGCTGCGGCACGTTCAGGGGCTTCACCCCAGCAGTTCCCGCACCACCGGGACCAGGGCGCGGAACGCCTTGCCGCGGTGGCTGATGGCGTTCTTCTCGTCGGGGGTCAGTTCGGCGCAGGTGCGGGTTTCGCCGAGGGGCTGGAGGACGGGGTCGTAGCCGAAGCCGCCGGTGCCGGAGGGGGTGTGACGGAGGGTTCCCTCCAGGGTGCCCTCGACGACGCGTTCGGTGCCGTCGGGGAGGGCGAGGGCGGCGGCGCAGGTGAAGTGGGCGGCGCGGTGGGGCTCGTCGATGTCGGAGAGCTGGGCGAGGAGCAGGGCGAGGTTCGCGGCGTCGTCGCCGTGGCGTCCGGACCAGCGGGCGGAGAAGATGCCGGGGGCGCCGCCGAGCACGTCGACGCAGAGGCCGGAGTCGTCGGCGACGGCGGGGAGGCCGGTGGCGCGGGCGAGGGCGTGCGCCTTGAGGAGGGCGTTCTCGGCGAAGGTGACGCCGGTCTCCTTGACGTCCGGGATCTCGGGGTAGGCGTCGGTGCCGACGAGTTCGACGTCGAGGTCCGCGGCCTCCAGGATGGCGCGGAGTTCGACGATCTTTCCGGTGTTGCGGGTGGCGAGGACGAGGCGGCGGGTGCCCGTGAGGGCTCCCTCGGTGGTGTGCTCCATGACGGAATTATCCCGGTGGGGTCCCGGTGCCCGTTCCGGGGGGCGGCGGCTTCCCCGCCGCGCCCCCGGTGGCGCGTCAGAGCGTGCGGGCCAGTGCCTCGCGCTGGGCGGCGTCGAGGGTGGTGCAGCCGGTGACGGCGAGGTCGAGGAGGGCGTTGAGTTCCTCGCGGGCGAAGGGCTCGGCCTCGGCGGTGCCCTGGACCTCGACGAAGCGGCCGTCGCCGGTGCAGACGACGTTCATGTCGGTCTCGGCGCGGACGTCCTCCTCGTAGCAGAGGTCGAGGAGCGGGACGCCGTCGACGATGCCGACGCTGACGGCCGAGACGGTGCCGGTCAGCGGCTTGCGGCCGTGGCGGATGAGCTTCTTGGCCTGGGCCCAGGCGACGGCGTCGGCGAGGGCGACGTAGGCGCCGGTGATGGCGGCGGTGCGGGTGCCGCCGTCGGCCTGGAGGACGTCGCAGTCGAGGACGATGGTGTTCTCGCCGAGGGCCTTGTAGTCGATGACGGCACGCAGCGAGCGGCCGATCAGTCGGCTGATCTCGTGCGTCCGGCCGCCGATCTTGCCGCGGACGGACTCGCGGTCGCCGCGGGTGTTGGTGGAGCGCGGCAGCATCGAGTACTCGGCGGTGACCCAGCCCTCGCCGCTGCCCTTGCGCCAGCGCGGGACGCCTTCGGTGACGGAGGCCGTGCAGAAGACTCGGGTGTCGCCGAAGGAGATCAGGACGGAGCCTTCGGCGTGCTTGCTCCAGCCGCGTTCGATGGTGACGGGGCGGAGCTGGTCGGGGGTACGGCCGTCGATGCGAGACATGGTCTCGACCCTATCGGGATCGGCGGGGCGGCCGCGCACGCGCGGGAGGAGGGCCCGCACACGCGCGCGAAGGGCCCCGGTCCCGTACGGCGGTGCGTGCGGGGGCGGGGCCCTTCGCGGGCGGACCATGGTGGTCAGCTCACATCATGTCTTCGATCTCGGCCGCGATGGGGTCGGCGTCGGTGCCGATGACGACCTGGATCGCGGTGCCCATCTTGACGACGCCGTGGGCGCCCGCGGACTTGAGGGCGGCCTCGTCCACCAGGGAGGCGTCGGCGACCTCGGTGCGGAGACGGGTGATGCACCCCTCGATCTCCTCGATGTTGTCGAGTCCGCCGAGGGCGGCGACGATCTTCTCAGCCTTGGTGGCCATGTCCACTCCTGCTTGTCTCGGCCGCCGGCGCTTCCGCCGTACGGTGCCCCAAACGGTAACGCACGTTCGGACCACGTTCGTGGGCGTCCGTCCGTCATCCGGTGAAAGATCACGTTCACTGACGGAGGGCCGCGGAACCCCCCGCGAGTGGTCTACACCACCAGTATGGGGCAGGGGGCCGGGGGAACCGCCTTCGCCTTCCGGGACGGGGGGGGCGTCCGGTCCTCGCCGCGACAAAAGCACACCCTCTTTTCCCCGCCGACCGATCCGCGACGGTGGCCGAAATTCCCCTCGGGCCTTTCGGCGGGACTTCGGTCCCTTTACGGGCCGCACCTCGTTGTTCCGGGCCGGGACCCGTGCGGCATGTGGTCCACACCACTTGGAAGAATGGATTCCTTTGCGTCGTGAGCCCGTGTTAAGAATGGTCTAAACCACTGTTGTGGTGCAGACCAACGGTGTAGACCACCCTGCGGGCCGTCCCCCTTCCCGAGCGCCCGCCTCTCCAGGAGGAATCCGATGAGTTCGGCCACTGCCGCCGCGAAGGCGGCCCCCGCGAAGAAGCGGGGCTCCGGCCTGTTCCAGGGCTTGCAGAAGATCGGCCGCAGTCTTCAGCTGCCGATCGCCGTCCTCCCCGCGGCGGGCATCCTCAACCGCCTCGGCCAGGACGACGTCTTCGGCCCCAAGGGACTCGGCTGGGACCAGGTCGCCAAGGTCTTCTCGGGCGCCGGCGGCATCCTCTTCGACTCCTCCCTCGGTCTGCCGCTGCTGTTCTGCATCGGTGTCGCCATCGGCTTCGCCAAGAAGGCGGACGGCTCCACCGCGCTCGCCGCGGTCGTCGGGTTCCTCGTCTACTACTCGGTGATCCACAAGTTCCCGAAGGCGTGCGAGGACGGCGGGAAGTTCGTCCCGACCGGCACCTTCGACGGGGCGTGCGTACCCGCGCACGGTCATGTGGCGGTCGGTGATGTGGCGGCCGCCTCGTACCAGAACCCGGGTGTGCTCGGCGGCATCGTGATGGGTCTGCTCGCCGCGGTCCTGTGGCAGCGCTTCCACCGCACCAAGCTCGTCGACTGGCTCGGCTTCTTCAACGGCCGCCGTCTGGTGCCGATCATCATGGCCTTCGTCGGCACCGCCGTCGGTGTCCTGGTCGTCCTCGGCTGGCAGCCGATCGGCAACGCCATCACGAGCTTCGGCGAGTGGATGACGGGTCTGGGCGCCGCGGGCGCCGGTGTCTTCGGTCTCATCAACCGCGCGCTGATCCCGGTCGGCATGCACCAGTTCGTCAACACCGTCGCCTGGTTCCAGATCGGCGACTTCACCGACGTGGCGGGCAAGATCGCTCACGGTGACATCAACCGCTTCATGGCGGGCGACCCGACCGCCGGCCAGTTCACCTCCGGCTTCTTCCCGATCATGATGTTCGGTCTGCCGGCCGCCGCCCTGGCCATCGCGCACTGCGCCCGCCCCGAGCGCCGCAAGGCCGTCATGGGCATGATGCTCTCGCTCGGTCTGACCTCGTTCGTCTGCGGTATCACCGAGCCGATCGAGTTCACCTTCATGTTCATCGCGCCGGTGCTGTACGCCATCCACGCGGTGCTCACCGCGATCTCGATGACGGTGACCTGGGCGCTGGGCGTGCACGACGGCTTCACCTTCTCCGCCGGCGCCATCGACTACGGGCTGAACTGGGGTCTGGCGACCAAGCCCTGGATGATCATCCCGATCGGTCTGTGCTTCGCCGCCCTGTACTACGTGCTCTTCCGCTTCGCGATCACGAAGTTCAACCTCCCCACCCCGGGCCGCGAGCCCGAGGAGGAGAGCGAGGACCTGACCAAGGCGTAGGCCGCCGGTCCCGCGTACACCGAGGGCCCTGGAACTCCTGCTCGGAGTTCCAGGGCCCTCTGCCATGCGGGGGGCGCCGGCTCAGATCTCGTACACGGTGCCCGCCTCGGCGACCTCCACCGGCCCGTCGAAGACCTTCTGGGCGTCGCCCAGGCTGACGGCGGGATCGGTCCACGGCGGGATGTGGGTGAGGACGAGGCGGCCGACGCCCGCCCGGCGGGCGTGCTCCCCGGCCTCGCGGCCGTTGAGGTGCAGGTCCGGGATGGACTCGCGGCCGTGGGTGAAGGACGCCTCGCACAGGAAGAGGTCGGCGCCCTGGGCGAGGGTGTCCAGCGCCGCGCAGGGGCCGGTGTCGCCGGAGTACGCCAGTGCCCGCCCGTCGTGCTCGACGCGGAAGCCGAACGATTCCACGGGGTGCCGTACCAGCTCCGCCCGGAGGGTGAAGGGGCCGACGGTGAAGGTGCCCGGGGTGAGGGTGCGGAAGTCGAAGACCTCGCCCATCGCCCCCTCGTGCGGCAGGTCGTCATGGGCCGCGACCAGGCGGCGCTCGGTGCCCTCGGGACCGTAGAGCGGCAGGGGCGCGCAGCGGACGCCGTCCGGGCGGTAGTAGCGGACGACGAAGTAGCCGCACAGGTCGATGCAGTGGTCCGCGTGCAGATGGGAGAGCACGACGGCGTCGAGGTCGTAGAGACCGCAGTGGCGCTGCATCTCGCCGAGGGCGCCGTTGCCCATGTCGAGGAGCAGCCTGAAGCCGTCGGCCTCCAGGAGGTAGCTCGAACAGGGCGATTCCACGGAGGGGAACGACCCGGAGCATCCGACGACGGTGAGCTTCATGCGGGCGTGAACCTCCGTGGGCGGGGGCGGCGGGGCGTCGGGCCGGGCGGTGCCGCCGGCGTCCTCGCCGGTGCGCGCTGCCGGGTCCGTGGTGGTCTGTGCGGTGCCCACGAGGGTAAGGCGCAAAGGGTCCGCCCGCTCCTCCGGCGGGGCGAGCTGTGGGCGGAATCACCAGACCGGGGGGCTCGCCCGGGGCCGCGGGAAGGGCGGGGCGCGGGCCCGCCCTTCCCCGCGCCGGTCTCAGGCCCAGAGCTGCCCGTGGAGGGTGGCGACGGCCGCTTCGGTGGACCCGGCGGTGTAGACGCCGGTGGAGAGGTACTTCCAGCCGCCGTCGGCGACGATGAAGACGATGTCGGCGCGTTCCCCGGCGCGTACGGCCTTGCGGGCCACGCCGAGGGCGGCGTGCAGGGCGGCGCCGGTGGAGATGCCCGCGAAGATGCCCTCCTCTGCGAGGAGTTCGCGGGTGCGGCGGACGGCGTCCTCGGAGCCGACGGAGAAGCGGGTGGTGAGGACGGACCCGTCGTACAGCTCGGGGACGAAGCCCTCGTCGAGGTTGCGCAGGCCGTAGACGATGTCGTCGTAGCGTGGCTCGGCGGCGACGATCTGCACGCCGGGGACGTGTTCGCGCAGGTAGCGGCCGACGCCCATCAGGGTGCCGGTGGTGCCGAGTCCGGCGACGAAGTGGGTGACGGAGGGCAGGTCGGCGAGGATCTCGGGGCCGGTGGTGGCGTAGTGCGCGGCGGCGTTGGCGGGGTTCCCGTACTGGTAGAGCATGATCCAGTCGGGGTGTTCGGCGGCGAGTTCCTTGGCGACGCGGACGGCGGTGTTGGAGCCGCCGGCGGCGGGCGAGGAGATGATCTCGGCGCCCCACATGGCGAGGAGTGCGCGTCGTTCCTCGGAGGTGTTCTCGGGCATGACGCAGACGATGCGGTAGCCCTTGAGTTTGGCGGCCATGGCGAGCGAGATGCCGGTGTTGCCGCTGGTGGGTTCGAGGATGGTGCAGCCGGGGGTGAGGCGGCCGTCCTTCTCCGCCTGCTCGATCATGTGCAGGGCGGGGCGGTCCTTGACCGAGCCGGTGGGGTTGCGGTCCTCCAGTTTGGCCCAGACGCGGACCTCGTCGGAGGGGGAGAGGCGCGGGAGGCGGACGAGAGGGGTGTTCCCGACCGCCGCCAGCGGGGAGTCGTACCGCACGTCAGACCATTCCCCCGGAACGGTGCGCGGCGGGCAGGGCGCCGCCGGCCACCGCGGGCAGGATGGTGACGCTGTCGCCGTCGGTGAGTTCGGTGGCGATGCCCTTGAGGAAGCGGACGTCCTCGTCGTTGAGGTAGACGTTGACGAAGCGGCGCAGTTGGTCGCCCTCGACCAGGCGTTCGCGGATGCCGGTGTGGCGGGACTCCAGGTCGGTGAAGAGGGCGTCGAGCGTGGTGCCGCTGCCTTCGACGGACTTCTGCCCGTCGGTGTAGGTGCGCAGGATGGTCGGGATGCGGACCTCGATGGCCATGGGGGTGCTCCTGTCGGAGTGCGGGTGCGGGGTGCGGTGCGGGTGCGCACGGGACGCGGGGGCCGCGGACCGGGACGCGGCGGGCGCGGGGCGCGGGCGGCGGTGGCCGGTCGGACGTCGTGGCAGGTCAGACGTCGGCGTGGGGGCGACATATGGCGCTGGAGGGGCGGCACAGGTCGATGTGCAGCCGGGCCGTTCCGCAGCCGAAAGCGCCCAGCAGGGCGGAGGCGGAGCGGCGCGTGGCGAGCGGAGCGTGCTGCCGCATGCCCGTCCTCTTCTCGCTCACGCTGTGGTCAACCATGCGGTCATCGTATCGATTCCCGGTCCGGGTTCTGGAACCTCGTCCCAGGATGCGGACGGTTGGCGTACGCCAGGTGGGACGAGGGCCGCCGCGGGGGTGGCCGGGCGGCCCTCCGGGAGCGTCAGGAGTACGCCTCGACGATCTCGACGTCCTCCTCCGTGATCACGCCGTCCACGATGCGGAACGACCGGAACTGGAAGGGCCCGGCGCCGTCGGTGTCGGCGGTGGAGACCAGGACGTAGTGCGCGCCGGGTTCGTTGGCGTAGGTGACGTCGGTGCGCGAGGGGTACGCCTCGGTGGCGGTGTGGGAGTGGTAGATGATCACCGGCTCCTCGTCGCGGTCGTCCATCTCGCGGTAGAGCCGGAGCAGGTCGGCGGAGTCGAACTCGTAGAACGTGGGCGAGCGGGCGGCGTTGAGCATCGGGATGAACCGCTCGGGGCGGCCGCTGCCGACCGGGCCCGCGACCACACCGCACGCCTCGTCCGGGTGGTCCTTGCGGGCGTGCTCGACGATCTGGTCGTGGAGGGCCTTGGTAAGGGTCAGCATGCGGCCAGGATAGGAGGGCTCTTGCGCGGCCCCCTCGGGGGCGGGGAAAGCGAACGGGCCCGTCCGCACCGGAGAGCGGTACGGACGGGCCCGGACAGCGGACGCGTGGGGTCAGTCCTTGGTCTTCCCGGCGGGCACGGTGACCGCGTCACGGGCGACGGCCGACGGGTCGCGCCGCTTGATCGCGAAGTACCCGACGGCCAGCAGGAGCGCCCACAGCGGCGCGGCGTAGAGCGAGATCCGGGCCTCGGGGTCGACGCCCATCATCACGATCACCATGCCGATGAAGAGGAGCGCGAAGACCGAGGTGTAGGGGGCGCCGGGCGCCTTGAAATCGGACTGCGGGAGTTCCCCGCGATTGGCCTTGGCCCGGTAGCGCAGGTGGGAGAAGAGGATGACGATCCACGCCCACATGCCGGAGATGGTGGCGAAGGCGACGACGTAGTCGAATGCCTGGCCGGGCCACTGGTAGTTGATCCAGACGCCGACCAGCATCATCGCGACGGAGACGCTGGTGCCCCAGGTGGGCAGGCCGTTCTTGCTGAGGTGGGTGAAGAACCGCGGGCCCTGGCCGTTGAGCGCGAGGTCGCGCAGCATCCGGCCCGTGGAGTACATGCCGGAATTGGCCGAGGAGAGCGCGGCGGTCAGGACGACGAAATTGACGATGCCGGCGCCGGCCGGCAGGCCGATCTTCTGGAATGCGGCGACGAACGGGCTGACGCCGGGCTCGAAGATCTTCCAGCTGACGACGGACAGAATGATGAGGAGGGCGCCGATGTAGAACAGGCCGATCCGCCACGGCACGGTGTTGATCGCCTTGGGAAGGACCTTCTTCGGGTCCGCGGCCTCGCCCGCCGTGACACCGACGAGTTCGACGGCGAGGAATGCGAACATCACGATCTGAAGGGTCATCAGCGTGCCGCCGATGCCCCTCGGGAAGAATCCGCCGTCGGCCCACAGAAGGCTGAACGAAGCGGTGTCGCCGGCGTCGGAGAATCCGAGCAGGATCACCCCGAGGCCGATGAGGATCATTCCGATGATCGCGGTGACCTTGACCATCGAGAACCAGAATTCCAGTTCACCGAAGATCTTCACGGAGATCAGGTTGATCCCGAAGAGGGCGACGGTGAAGACGAGGGCGGAAATCCACTGCGGGATATCCGAGTTCCAGTAGTGGATATATTTTGCCGCGGCGGTCACTTCGGTGATGCCGGTGACGACCCAGAACAGCCAGTAGGTCCAGCCCGTGGCGAAGCCGATGAACGGACCGAGGAATTCCCGTCCGTACTCCGAGAAGGAGCCGGAGACGGGCCGGTACATGAGCAGTTCGCCCAGTGCCCGCATGATGAAGAAGATGACGAGGCCGACGATCGCATAGGCCAGGACGATGCTCGGCCCTGCCTTGGATATGGCCTTGCCCGCCCCCAGGAAAAGGCCGGTACCGATGGCGCCGCCAATGGCGATCATCTGGATCTGGCGGTTTCCCAGACCCCGCTGATAGCCCTCCTCGGAGGTCTTCCCGGCGGTCTCTTTGCCGTTGTGTCCCTTGTCGACCTGCACAGAGGTCATATGTGGTGCGCCTTTCTCCAACCGATCCGGTCTGTCCGGATCGGGTCCCGATCCCCCCGGATGGAGTTCCTGCGCGCCGGCGGTCGGCCGGCACGGCGCCCCCGTCGTGACAGGGGTGGCGTCACTGACGGCAGGTGGTGAACATCTATACACGTCGCTCGATGCGCCGACCAGTACTGTTCGCGGTGCGGCGTTCGTGAGGAATCGGGCAAAGCCCTGGTGGATCGCCAGGGCTCACGTGCGCGGTGATGGGATCGTTATCCGGATTTGAGGCTCCGCTGAGCGAAAGCCTCCCGAATGGTAACCAGGCTTCAGTGCAGGAGCGATTCGATCAGGGTCTCCTGGAGGCCGCCCAGCCAGAGGTAGGCCATGACCATCGGTTTACGGGGGTCGGAGTCCGGCAGCCGCAGCAGTTCACCGCCGTCGTCGTCATCGGTGACCTCCAGTCGGGTGCCGATGGCGAGCCGGAGATCGTTGAGGGCGCCGAGCCAGCGGCGGCACTCGTCGGGCGTCAGGCGCAGCACCGCGCCCCGTTCGCCGCCGGGCGTCAGCGCGTCCAGGGCGCGGACGAGGGCGAGCGCGTCCTCGCGTTTGCGGGCGCGCAGATCGTTCTCGGTGTAGCGGCGGAACTCGGCGGAGGCCGCGCGGACGTCGTCGTCGGGGACGGTGTCGGGCCCGCCGTACGCGTCGGGGAAGAGGCGGGCGAGCACCGGATCGGCGGGCGGTTCGCTGGGGCCGTCCTTGAAGAGGGAGGCGAGCAGGTCGTCCTCGCCGGTGGCGGGCTCGTCGCCGGGGCCGATCAGCTCCAGCAGCTGGACGGCGAGGCTGCGGAGGATGGAGACCTCGACCTCGTCGAAGAGGGCGGCGGCGCCGCCCTCGGGCAGGGGTTCGAAGTGGCCGGCCATCAGCGGTCCTGCTGGAGGGTCGCCCACAGGCCGTAGCCGTGCATGGCCTGGACGTCGCGTTCCATCTCCTCGCGGCTGCCGCTGGAGACGATGGCGCGGCCCTTGTGGTGGACGTCGAGCATCAGCTGGTGTGCCTTGTCCTTGGGGTAGCCGAAGTAGCTCTGGAACACATAGACCACATAGCTCATGAGGTTCACGGGGTCGTTGTGAACGACGGTGACCCACGGAACGTCGGGTTCGGGGACCTCGAAGGGGGCCTCGCTGGACTCGGGACGCTCGATCTCGACCGGGACGCTGAGCGTGGCGAGGGACGGCCGCGACATGATCGTGGGTGACGGGTGGGCGCTCACACGCCCCATGCTGCCACCCGGGGGCAGCGCGCGCACAAACGGCCCCGGTGGTGGCGCCCGCCACAGAAATCGTCAAAGTGACGAGTAGGGGAGGTAGCATCCCTCCCGTGCCGTACCCCGGGGACCACTGAGCCCGGAGGACGGCGGGTGCCGTTGTGGCGCGCAGTGATCGAATTGCGAGGTATGCCGAAGTGAACGTTGCAGACCTGGGGCTGCCGGTGGCCGTGCCGTCGACCGCGCTCTTCACCGACCAGTACGAGCTGACCATGGTGCAGGCCGCGCTGAGGTCCGGCACCGCGGACCGCCGCACGGTCTTCGAGGTCTTCACCCGCCGGCTGCCCGAGGGCCGCCGCTACGGCGTCGTCGCGGGCACCGGCCGGGTGCTGGACGCGGTGGAGAACTTCCGCTTCGACGCCACGATCCTCGGCTTCCTGCGCGAGCGCGGCATCCTGGACGAGCCGACGCTCCAGTGGCTCGCCGACTACCGCTTCCGCGGCGACATCTGGGGCTACCCGGAGGGCGAGGTCTACTTCCCCGGTTCGCCCGTCATGCGGGTGGAGGGCACCTTCGCCGAGGCGGTGCTGCTGGAGACGGTGATCCTCTCCATCCTCAACCACGACTCGGCGGTCGCCGCCGCGGCCTCCCGGATGGCGGTGGCCGCGGGCGACCGGCCGCTGATGGAGATGGGCGCGCGCCGCACCCATGAGCTGGCCGCGGTGGCCGCCGCCCGCGCCGCGTACGTCGGTGGTTTCCACACCACCTCCGACCTGGCCGCCGGCTTCCGCTACAACATCCCCACCGTCGGCACCAGCGCCCACGCCTTCACCCTGCTGCACGACACCGAGCGCGACGCCTTCACCGCCCAGGTCGAGACCCTGGGCGGTGGGACGACCCTGCTGGTGGACACCTTCGACGTCGCCGAGGCGGTCCGTACCGCCGTCGAGGTCGCGGGCCCCTCCCTGGGCGCGGTCCGCATCGACTCCGGGGACCTGCTGCTGATCGCCCACCGGGTGCGCCAGCAGCTGGACGAGCTGGGCGCCGTGAACACCAAGATCGTGGTCACCAGCGACCTGGACGAGTACGCCATCGCCTCGCTGGCCGCGGCGCCCGTGGACGCGTACGGCGTCGGCACCCACCTGGTGACCGGCAGCGGGCACCCGACCTGCTCGATGGTCTACAAGCTGGTCGCCCGCGCGGAGAGCGACGCGCCGGACGCGCCGCTGCTGCCGGTCGCGAAGAAGTCGATGGGCAAGAAGTCCTCCCTGGGCGGCCGCAAGTGGGCGGCGCGCCGGCCGGACGCGGCGGGGGTGGCCGAGGCCGAGGTGGTCGGCACCGGGCCGGTGCCCGAGGAGCTGGCCGACCGGCAGCTGCTGGTGCCGCTGGTGCGCGGGGGTGAGGTGGTGGCGCGTGAGCCGCTGGACGCCGCCCGGGACCGGCACATCGCCGCCCGCGCGGGGCTGCCGCTGTCGGCGACCCAGCTCTCGCGCGGCGAGGCCGTGCTGCCGACCGAGTACCTCTGACGGCGGGGTGTCCGGGGACGGCCCCGTGCCCGGACACCCCGCCCCGGAAAGCTCCCGCGCCCCACTCCCGTACGGGCCGCCCAGTGACTACCCTCGGTCACATCAGGCCCGTACCGCACCTCCGTACGCGGCACTCCCCGCTCCCTCGGGCACTCCCCCTCCCCCTACCGGCCGGAAGGCACGCACCATGCACCGCGCACTGATCGTCGTCGACGTCCAGAACGACTTCTGCGAGGGCGGCAGCCTCGCCGTGGCGGGGGGCGCGGACGTGGCCGCGGCCATCACGGACCTCATCGGCCAGGCCGCCGGCGGCTGCTACCGCCATGTCGTCGCCACCCGCGACCACCACATCGACCCCGGCGACCACTTCTCCGACCACCCCGACTTCACGCACTCCTGGCCCCCGCACTGCGTCGCCGGTACCGAGGGCAGCGGCTTCCACGCCAACTTCGCCCCGGCCGTCGCCTCCGGCGCGATCGACGCGGTCTTCGACAAGGGCGCCCACACCGCCGCGTACAGCGGCTTCGAGGGCACCGACGAGCACGGCACCCCGCTCGCCGGGTGGCTGGCCGCCCACGGGGTCACCGAGGTGGACATCGTCGGGCTCGCCACCGACCACTGCGTACGGGCCACCGCCCTGGACGCGCTGCGCGCCGGGCTGCGCACCCGGGTGCTGCTCGACCTGACCGCCGGGGTGGCGCCGGAGACCACCGCGCGGGCGCTGGAGGAGCTGCGGGCGGCGGGCGCGGAGCTGTCGGGCGAGCCGGTCCTGCCCGGCGTCTGACGGCGGGCGCGGCTCAGGCGGCCGGGGCGGGACCCAGCAGGGTCCGGATCGGGTGCCAGGACTCGGTGTCGTCGTCCGGTTCCCGGCGCCAGACCAGGCCGTCGGGGTGGTGGAGTACGGCGGTGATCTCGTCCGGGGTCGGGGGGCTGCTGTTGCCGCGGAGGTAGACCGAGCGCAGCCCCAGGTTGCGCAGCCTGGTCAGGGCGCGCTGGCGGTTCACGGCGTGGACGAGGACGCGGACGCGGCGGCCGTCACCGCCCGGCACGGGCAGGGCGAGGGCGACCACCACGGTGCCGCCCGGAAGTCTGGTGAAACCGCCACCGGAGACGGTCATGATTCCCCCTGTGAGACTCGGCCGTAAGACCCGGCGTCAACGAGGAACTGCACGACGCATCTAAACGCGATCGGCCGCCGCCCGCCAGGGGGCGACGGCCGATGCCGCTGTGACCTGCGGGTTCAGTGCTTCTTCGACGCCGGTGCCACCTTCAGGGTCACCGTGGAGCCGTCCTTGGCCTCCTTGGTGATCTTGATCTTGGTGTTGGTGTCAGGAACGATCACGCTGCCGGTCGGGTTCGCCTTGTCGTAGTAGACGCCGTTGCGGTCGTCGAAGGTGGTCACGCCCTTCTTCGAGGCGATCTTCACCGGCTTGCCGTCCCGGTGCAGCAGCAGGGCGTCCGTACGCTGCGCCGTGAACGTCGCGTCGTAGGTCTGGAAGCGGTTGCGCATGACCGTGCCGTCGGCCCACCGCTCGGCCTTGGGGTGCGCGTCCACCGGGAGGATCAGACCGCGGCCGGGGTGCTCGCCGACGTTGTTGTCGTCCTGCGAGGTGTCCCACAGCCAGACCAGCACACCGTTCTGGTACGGGAAGTGCTCGACCCAGCCCGGCCGGTCGGTGGTCCAGCCGAAGTTGTACGGGCCGGTCTTCAGCGTGGTGTCGTACGACACGTACTGGCGGTTCTCGGCGAGGTAGTACTGCGCGTAGTCCTTGGTGAAGGACGCGCCGATGCGGGAGAAGCCGTCGGCCTGCCAGCCGTTGTCGCCGTTCTCGGCGTCGTCGGTGAAGACCGGCTTGCCGTCGGCGGTCACGGTGATCGCGTCGGCGGCGAAGCCCTTCAGCGCCAGCCCGCCGTCGGTCTGGTAGCGGAACCGCAGGTCGATCTTCTTGCCCGCGTAGGCGTCCAGCGGGAGGACCAGGTCCTGGTACGCGCCGGAGGTGCCGGTCAGGCCCGGCTTGTCGCCGCCGTCGCGCGGCAGGGCACGGCCGTCCGCGGTGCCGTCCAGCGCGGTCCACTTCGCGCCGCCGTCGGTGGAGACCTCCGCGTAGAGGAAGTCGTAGTTCTCCTCGATGTCCCACCAGCCCTTGAGGGTCAGCGACGCCTTGGAGCTGCCGGTGAGGTCCACGCTGCGGGTGAGGGTGTTCTTGAGGTCGTTGCCCATGCCGCTCCACCACTGGTGGGAGCCCTGCGCGGGCGGGACGATCTCGGTGGTGACCGCCTTGGTCGGCAGCTCGACGACGAGCGCCTGCTTGTTCTTGGTGTTGTACTCGGCGACGCCCAGCTTGTGGGTGGACTTCGTCGCGGCCTTGGCCTTGTCGTAGTTCAGCCAGCCGAGCTGGAGCTTGTCCCAGGCGCTCATGTCGCCGGGCAGGTCGCCGATGGCGTCCTTGCCACGGCCGAGCCAGGAGCCGGCGGACATCAGCGACCAGGAGTCCACCGAGGACTCACCGGTACCGCTGGTGTCGTACTCGTCCGGCAGGCCCAGGTCGTGCCCGTACTCGTGGGCGAAGACGCCGAGGCCGCCGTTCTCCGGCTGCATGGTGTAGTCGCCGACCCAGATGCCGGTGTCGCCGATCTCGGTGCCGCCGGCCTTGTTGCCCGCCGGGCCCGTCTTCTCGTTGTCGGTGCCGTACGCGTACCAGCGGTGCGCCCACAGGGCGTCGGTGCCCTGGGCGCCGCCGCCCGCGGACTCGTCCTCGCCGGCGTGGACGATCTGGAAGTGGTCGATGTAACCGTCGGGCTCGTTGAAGTCGCCGTCGCCGTCGTAGTCGTAGCGGTCCCACTGGTCGTACTGGGCGAGGTCGGCCTTGATCTGGGCGGTGGTGCGGCCCGCGGCCTTCTGGTCCTTGTACCACTGGTTGACGCCGTCGCGGACCAGGTCCCAGACGTTGGGGCAGTTGGTGCTGCCGCAGTAGTTCGAGCCGTAGCGGGCCTCGTTCCAGGGGACCCTGACCCAGTCGCTGACCTCACCGTCGACGGAGTAGCGGCCCGAGGACTGCTTCTCGTAGTACTTGGCGAGGGACTCCTTCTTCTTGTCGTGCGAGAAGTAGAGGTCCTGGAAGTGCTGCCGGCTGAAGTCCTTCTGCCAGGCCGTGGAGTTGTCCTTGCTCCGGTCCGGCTCGGCGATGGTGTTGTGCGCGGGGCCCGGGTCGCCACCGTACTTCTTGACCGGCGGCTTGGGGCCCTCGGGCCCGTCCGGGTCGTACATCGTGGTGTTGTCGACCTTGTCGCCGAAGTCGACCAGGATCGTGAAGATCTTGTCGGTCTTCTCGCGGGCCAGCTCGACGTACTTGCTCTTGCCCAGCTTGACGACCTTGGAGGCGCCCTTCTTGGTCGCCTTGGCGTCGCCGGATATGACCTGCTGGAGGGCTTCCTCGCGCTGCGCCGCCTGCCGCTCGCTGAACGGGCCCTTGAGGTCGTGGTCCACGGCCCGCTCGGGGGCCGGGTCGTGCTGCCGGGGCGTGGCCGCGGGTGCGCCGGGGGCGGCCTGCGCCGTACCCACCGACAGACCCGCCGCCCCGATCGCGGCGATCGCCGTGATCAGGGCGGCGGGTCTGAACAGCCCTTTTTTGTCTCTCACTTGCCTCATTCCTCCCCATGCCGTAACCGGCATTCGAAGGAATTTGACCGGAACATGAGGAGAAAAAACAGGTCTTGACTTGCGGGAACGGGCGGCGTAGGTCACCGTGCCTCCCGGCCCCGGCCCGGCTCAGGCCGTGGACACCACCACCGTCCTGGCCGCCTTGTCGTGCAGGCACTGGTGGTACGGCTGGTCCCAGGTGCACCACAGGACATTGACCAGCCAGAAGACGAAACCGCAGCACGGGACGATCTCCGGCAGCGTGTAGACCGCGGCCCGCAGCCAGCCCGCCTGGCCCGCCGGGATCGATCCGTCCGCCAGCATCGCGACCCGGATCTGCATCGCCATCTTGCCGAGGGTCTGCCCCCGGTGGGTGAGCATCAGCCCCTCGTAGAGCAGATAGACCAGCATCGTCACGCCCGTGACCGTGGCCTGCTTGCCGGTCTCCGCGTTGCTGGTGCTGGTGTAGTCCACCCAGCCCACCAGCCCGCTCATGATCAAGCTCACCGGCACGCCGACGATGATCGCGTCGATGATCCGCGCCACCAGCCGGCGCCCGCGCCCGGCGAGCGGCGGCATCCCCGCGAGCGGATCGGGGGCGCCGCCGTAGGGGC
>NZ_JCANQV010000088.1:0-21908 GCF_059553635.1 Candidatus Streptomyces philanthi | reverse complement strand
CGCCCGTCGTACGCAGAGCACCGCGCCCGCCGACCTGGCGCCCGGCTTCGTGGTGCGTACCGACCCGCGGGGCTTCGAGGTCGGGGTCCGCGAGGGCTGGCAGCGGCGTGGCGTCAACGACCGCGACCAGGTGCGCTACAGCGGCGGCGGCACGGAGCTGGTGATCGTCCCCGGGCGGGACGCCACGGCGCGCTACGGCGCCGACCCGATGGCGTACCAGCAGCGCAAGGAGCCGGAGCTGGCGGCCTACCGGGACGCCGAGTGGTCCTCCGCCTCCGGGCTGCGCCGCACGGACGTCGGGCGCACCGCGATGGCGGAGGGCGCCTTCAGCTGGAAGGACCGCAGCGGCCGCGCCGTCTACGTCCGCAATCTCGCGATGGTCCGCGAGGGCCGCTACCACGTTCTCCAGGCCGTCGGCCCGTCCGGCGACCGTGCCGAGGTGGACCGCGTCTACGAGCAGGCGGTGAGCGCCTACCGGCCGGGCTGACGGGTCCGGCACACGGGCGGGGGCGGGTGCGCCGGCCCCCGCTTTTTTCGTGCCCCGGGCCGCCCGCACGCTCCTTGTCGGCCCCGCGCGCCCGGGACTACGCTCATATCTGACGGTGCATCAGATCGTGCGGGTGTGAGGGGAACCGGATGGACCACACGGGACGGACGGACCGGACGGAGCTGCCGCGGATCGTCAGCGTGGACGACCACGTCATCGAGCCGGCGCACCTCTTCTCCACCTGGCTCCCGCGCCGCTACCGCGACCGCGGCCCGAGGCCGTTCACCGCCGGCATCGGCGAGCTGGAGTACGTCGGCGGCAGATACCGCTTCACCACCGACCCCGAGGGCCAGCCCACGGACTGGTGGGAGTACGAGGGCGAGATCTTCCCGTACAAGCGCGTCATCGCCGCCGTCGGCTTCTCCCGCGACGAGATGACGCTGGAGGGCATCACCCGCGACCAGATGCGGCGCGGCTGCTGGGACCCCGCGGCCCGGCTGGCCGACATGGACCTCAACCACGTCGAGGCGTCCCTGTGCTTCCCGACGTTCCCCCGCTTCTGCGGCCAGACCTTCGCCGAGGCCCGCGACAAGGACCTCGCCCTGGCCTGCGTACGGGCCTACAACGACTGGATGGTCCAGGAGTGGTGCGGGGACAGCGGGGGACGGCTGATCCCGCTGTGCCTGATCCCGCTGTGGGACGTCGGCCTCGCCGTGGCGGAGGTCCGGCGGAACGCGGCCCGCGGCGTGCGGGCCGTGACCTTCAGCGAGATCCCCACCTACCTGGGACTGCCGTCGATCCACTCCGGCCACTGGGACCCGTTCTTCGCGGCCTGCGAGGAGACCGGCACGGTCGTCAACATGCACATCGGCTCGTCGTCGCAGATGCCCGCCGCGTCGCCCGACGCGCCCCCCGCCGTCCAGGCGTCGCTCAGCTTCAACAACGCGATGGCGTCGATGGCGGACTTCCTCTTCAGCGGCGTCCTGGTGCGCTTCCCCCGGCTGAAACTCGCCTACTCCGAGGGGCAGATGGGCTGGATTCCGTACGCCCTGGAACGGATGGACGACGTCTGGGAGGAGCACCGCGCCTGGGGCGGCGTCCGCGACCTCGTCCCCGAACCCCCGTCCACGTACTACTACCGGCAGATCTTCTGCTGCTTCTTCCGCGACAAGCACGGCATCGAGGCGATCGAGCGCGTCGGCACCGGCAACGCCACCTTCGAGACCGACTACCCGCACGTCGACTCCACCTGGCCGCACACCAAGGAGGTCGCCCTCGACCACGTCCGCGGCCTCGACGACGAGACCGTCCACAAGCTGATGCGCGGCAACGCCATCCGCATGCTCGGCCTCGACCTCGACGACGCCCCGCGGGCCCGTTGATGGACCTCGCCGACACCGACGAGGAACGCGAGTTCCGCCGCGGCCTGCGCCACTGGCTCGCCCGCGCCCTGCCCGCCCTCCCCGCCGCGCCCCCGGCCCACGACTGGCCCGCCCGCCGCGCCTACGACACCACCTGGCAGCGGATGCTCCACGACGCCGGGTACGCCGGGCTGCACTGGCCCCGCGAGGCCGGCGGGCAGGGCGCCGCGCCCGCCCGCCACCTGATCTTCCTGGAGGAGACCGAACGGGCCGGGGCGCCCTACGTCGGCGCGAACTTCGTCGGACTGCTGCACGCCGGCCCCACCCTCGCCGCCGAGGGCACCCCCGCGCAGCGCGCCCGCTGGCTGCCGCCGATCCTGCGCGGCGACGAGATCTGGTGCCAGGGCTTCAGCGAACCCGACGCCGGCTCGGACCTCGCCGCGCTGCGCACCCGTGCCCGCCGCGAGGGCGACACCTACCTCGTCAGCGGCAGCAAGATCTGGACCTCGCACGCCCAGGTCGCCGACTGGTGCGAACTGCTGGTGCGCACCGACCCGGCCGCGCCCCGCCACCGCGGCATCAGCTGGCTCGCCCTGCCGATGGACGCCCCCGGCATCACCGTACGTCCGCTGCGCACCCTCGCCGGGTCGTACGAGTTCGCCGAGGTCTTCCTCGACGAGGTGCCGGTGCCGGTCGGCCACCGCGTCGGGGCGGAGAACGACGGCTGGCGGGTGACGATGGTGACGCTGTCCTTCGAGCGCGGCACGGCCTTCGCCGGCGAGATCGCCGGCTGCCGCCGGGTGCTGGACGAACTGGCCCGCACCGCGCGGGCGAACGGCCGCTGGGACGACACGGTGCTGCGCCGCCGGCTCGGCAGGCTCGCCGCGGAGTTCACCGCGCTGTGGCGGCTGACCCAGTGGAACGTCAGCGCGGCGGGACGGACGGGCGGGGTGCCGGGGGCCGGTGGTTCGGTCGTCAAGCTGGCCTACTCGCACGCCCGGCAGGAGCTGTACGACGCGGCGGCCGAGGTACTGGGCCCCGGGGCGCTGGACGCCGACCACCCCTGGACCACCGACCGGCTCTCCTCCCTCGCGTACACCATCGCCGCCGGGACCTCGCAGATCCAGCGCACCCTCCTCGCCGAGCGCGTCCTCGGCCTGCCGAAGGGACGGTGAACGGGCATGGACTTCCGGCCGGACGAGACGCAGCGCGCGGTGCGGGACGGGGCGCGGGCGCTGCTCGCCGGGCGCTTCGACCGGGAGCGGCTGCGCCGGGCGGTGGACGCGCCGGCGCTGGAGCGGGCGCTGTGGCGGGAGCTGGGCGCGGCCGGGTTCTTCGCGCTGCGGCTCCCGGAGGCGGACGGCGGCGCGGGCCTCGGACTCGTGGAGGCGGTGCTGGTCCTGGAGGAGACCGGCCGGGCGCTGCTGCCGGGCCCGGTGGCGGACTGCCTGCTGCTGGCCGACGCGGTGGACGGGGTCGCCCAGGGCGAGCGGATCGCGGCGCTGGGGGAGGCCGTGGACGGTGCGGTGCTGTGGGAACACCCGGACGACTGCGACGAGTTGATCGTGCTGGACCAGGGGGCGCGGGGGCGCGCGGGCCAGGCGTACCGAAGCGCGGCCGGGCGGGTACCACGCACCCCGATCTCCTCCGTCGACCCGCTCACGCCCCTCGCCTCCGTCGCCCCCGGGGCCGTGACGGGGATGCCGTGGCAGGGGCCGGACGCCGACCGGTTGCGCCGCGAGGCCGCGCTGCTCACGGCGGCGCAGCAGCTGGGCAGCGCGTTTTGTACGGTGGAGGCGGCGGTGGCGCACGCCCGGGTGCGCGAGCAGTTCGGCGTGCCGATCGGCGCGTTCCAGGCGGTGAAGCATCTGTGCGCCGGGATGCTGGTACGGGCCGAACTCGCCCGGAGTGCCGTCTACGCGGCGGCCGTTACGGGCGATCCGTACGAGGTCGCCGGGGCGAAACTGCTGGCGGACGAGGCGGCGGTGCGCAACGCCCGGGACTGCCTCCAGGTGCAGGGCGGCATGGGTTTCACCTGGGAGGCAGAGGTCCATCTGCACCTCAAGCGGGCGTGGTGGCGGGCCGGGCGGTGGCGGACCGCGAGGGACGCGGAGGAGCTGCTGGCCGGGGGGCTGGGAGCCGTCCGGTCGTAGCGCTCCGTGACCATCGCGCCGTGTCGATGTCAGGACATTGTCCGGCCGATGTCGGCCTCGTGCCGCTCCTGCGCGAAATATCGGATTCTGTTCCCGCAAGCGGTCACGGAGCGTCGGCATCAACAGGGGCCCGTCACAAACAGGAGTCGACGTTCCGCTCCGGTACCCTCGCTGAGATGCGAGT
The DNA here is from genome assembly GCF_059553635.1 of Candidatus Streptomyces philanthi. NCBI lineage: Bacteria > Bacillati > Actinomycetota > Actinomycetes > Kitasatosporales > Streptomycetaceae > Streptomyces > Candidatus Streptomyces philanthi. The sequence goes on along the minus strand of NZ_JCANQV010000088.1, from coordinate 17,723 downwards.
GGTCCTGTGGCGCGAGGGGCGCGATGCCGTCCGTGGGGCGGCCCCGGGGTGCGTACGGCACACCGTTCGCCGGGGCCTGCGCGCGGAGATCCCCGCCTGTTCGACTCCCCGCGAAGTGCGTCGCACAGTATGCAGCACGCCTACTCCCTTGCGCTGGAATATGCCCGAAGCGCTTGTTGAGGTGACGGAACGTCAACCATGCTGGGGTCCAACGAAGTCACGCACCGTGACTTCGTGGAGGCGCAAGGCGAAGTTTCCGCCGGTTCGGATGGTGTGAGCGGTGCAGGTGCTTCAGGTGCAGTTGGACGTACGGCCCGACCCCGCGGAAGTGGGCAGGGCGCGGCGGTGGGCCCGTGCGCGGCTGACCGGTTCCGGGATAGGTGTCGACGATCCGCTCGCGGAGACCTTGATCCTGATCGTCTCCGAGCTGGTGACCAACGCCGTGGTGCACACGGGCACGTCCGCCCGGCTGCGGATGTCCTTCACCGGCACGGGCGCGGTGGTCGGCACCGTACGGGTCGAGGTGGCGGACGCCAGCGCCCGGCCGCCGCGGCCCCGGCACGCGGACGGCGAGGACACCCACGGCCGCGGCCTGGAGCTGGTGGACGGGCTGGCCGACCGCTGGGGCTGGCAGCCGGAGGGCGCGGGCAAGCGCATCTGGTGCGAGGTGGACAGCGGGCGCCCCGTCCCGTCGGCGGGCGGGCCGGGCGCGTACTCCTCCTCGTGCGCGGTGACGCACCAGGTCTGACGGCGTGGAGGCCGGGCCCCGCGGGGCGGTCCGGGCGTCACGCGCAGGGGTCGCCGCCGGTGCCGGAGGGCGGCTGCCAGGTGCCTCCCGTAGCGATCATCGCGGCGGACGGCGGTATCGCCTGCCGCGAAAAGCGGAATTAGTCCAGACCAGGTGTTGACGTAGCGTCGGATGTTGATCACCCTGGGGTGGGGCGATCCGCTGGGGTGGGCGAGGCCGTGGGGGGAGCCGGGCAACCGGTCCAGGGCCTCGACGAGAGCGGATCGCGGCCCGGAGCCGGGTGGCGGTCCGCGGTGCCGCGCTCGGGGCGCGCACGGGCGCGCCGTCATCCGGCCGGGCGGGGGCGGGGAGTGGACCGCGCCCGCCCGGCCCGCTCGCCCCTCACAGCACCGCGACGGGCGCGACCGGCGCCCCGGTACCGCCGACGAACGGCTCCGCCACCGCCGACAGCAGGAACGTGCCGTGCCCCGCCTCCGCGCAGGCCGCCGACAGCTCCTCCAGGTCCCAGTTCTGCCCCTGGAGCATCCCCATCTCCACCAGGTGCAGCGCGTGCACCGGCAGCCACAGCCCCTCGATCTCCGGCGGGAACACCTCGAACGTCAGGGTGTCGTTCGCCACCGCCGCCACGTCCCGCGCCCGGAACCACTCCGGGGTGCGCACCGAGAGCCCCGGCGACGGGAACGCGTACGCCTCCCGCTCGCCCGCCAGATACAGCCGCATCTGCCCGGTCCGTACGAGGACGACATCGCCCGGCCCGACCCGGGTCCGCGCCAGCTCCTCGGCGGCCTCCAGGTCGTCGGGCGTGACGGCGTACCCGCCCGGCAGCCGCTCGCTGCCCAGGGCACGCGCCACGTCCAGCAGGACGCCCCGGGAGACGACGGGGGCGGCCCGGTCGATGCCGAGGCAGGCGGCGCCGTCGTGTGCGGTGATGGTGGTGGCGGGGCGGCCGTTGTAGAGGCGCCCCGAGTGGGAGACGTGGGCCAGGGCGTCCCAGTGGGTGGCGGCCTGGAGCCCCATGGTGACCACGTCGTCGCTGGTGGCGACGGTGCCGGGGCCGAAGAGTTCCCGGTTGACGGCCGTCATGGTGTGCAGCGGGTTGACGCGGCCCGCGATGGCCCCGGTCTGGACGCCGTCCTGCCGCAGGGGGAGGGCGAGCGGGACGCGGCGCCCGGTGCGGACGGCGGCGGCGGCCGCGCGGACCACCTCGCCGGTGATCAGGTTGAGGGTGCCGAGTGCGTCGTCCTCGCCCCAGCGGCCCCAGTTGTTCACCCGGCGGGCGAGGGCGTGGAACTCCTGCGGCAGGGGCATGACGGGCTCCTCGGGGCCAAGGTCGCGTACGGGTGTGGTGTGCCGGGGGTTGTGTTCGGCCCCCGTCCGGTCAAAAATCTAACGGTCCGTCAGAAACTGCGGGAGGGATCACGCCATGGGGAACTTCTTGGCCGGCAAGGTGATCGCCGTCACCGGCGCGGGCCGCGGCATCGGCCGGGCCGTGGCCCTCGCCTGCGCCGCCCACGGCGCACGGGTGGTCGTCAACGACTACGGGGTGGAGATCGACGGCGCCCGCCCGGTCAGCGAGGTCGCCGCCGCCGTGGTGCGGGAGATCGAGGACGCGGGCGGCGAGGCCGTCGCGGTCGCCGACGACGTGTCGACCATGGCCGGCGGACAACGCGTCGTCGACACCGCGCTCACCCGCTACGGACGCGTCGACGGCGTCGTCTGCGTCGCCGGCATCCTGCGTGAACGGATGCTGTTCAACATGTCCGAGGAGGAGTGGGACCCCGTCGTCGCCACCCACCTCAAGGGCACCTTCACCGTCTTCCGGGCCGCCGCCGCAGCGATGCGCGCACAACGCGGCGGCACCCTCATCGGCTTCACCAGCGGCAACCACCAGGGCAGTGTCGCGCAGGCCAACTACTCCGCCGCCAAGGGCGGCGTCATCTCCCTCGTCCGCAGCGCCGCGCTCGGCCTGCACAAGTACGGGGTGACCGCCAACGCGGTGGCCCCCGTCGCCCGGACCCGGATGTCGGCCAACGTGCCCGTCGAACTGGCGGAGATCGGCGAGCCGGAGGACGTCGCCGCCCTCGTCGTCTACCTCCTCAGCGACCGCGCCCGCGAGGAGAAGATCACCGGACAGGTCTACACGGTCGCCGGGCCGAAGATCGCGGTATGGGCGCAGCCCGCCGAACTGCGCTCCGTGTACGCCGAGGGCGGCGGGGACGGCGGCCCCGTGTGGACACCGGAGAAGGTCGCCGAGGTACTGCCGTCCGAGGTCGGCGTCGACCCGATGCCCCTGCTCGCACGGGTGGCCGCGGGCGCCGCGGCGGCGGCACGCGGGGAACGGCCCAACGCGTAGCACCCCAGGTCATCCGGCCGAGGGAGGAGGCGGACCGTGGAATTCGGCTTCGACGCGGCGGACGAGGCGTTCCGGGCACAGGCCCGCGCCTGGCTCACGGCGCACGCCGTCGGCGCGTACGCCGGGGCGGGCGGCGGCGGACCCGGGAGCGAGCACGTGGACGCGCCGGAACGCCGCGCCTGGGAGCGGGAGTTGGGTGCGGGCGGCTGGATCGGTCTGGGCTGGGACCGCTCGTACGGCAACCGCGTGGCGACGCTGACGCAGCAGGTGGTGTGGGCGGAGGAGTACGCGCGGGCCGGGGCGCCGGCCCGGGTCGGGCACATCGGGGAGAACCTGCTGGCCCCCACCCTGCTCGCGCACGGCGACGAGCCGCAGCGCGAACGGTTCCTGCCGCCCGTCGCCCGGGGCGAGGAGCTGTGGTGCCAGGGGTACAGCGAGCCCGGGGCCGGGTCGGACCTCGCGGCGGTGCGCACCACCGCGGTGCGCGACGGCGCCTCGTACCGGATCAGCGGCCAGAAGGTGTGGACGTCGCTGGCCCGGGAGGCCGACTGGTGCTTCGTCCTCGCGCGTACGGACCCGGAGCGGCGGAGGCACCGGGGGCTGTCGTTTCTGCTGGTGCCGATGGACCAGCCGGGACGGATCGAGGTACGGCCGATACGGCAGATGACGGGGACGGCCGAGTTCAACGAGGTGTTCTTCGACGGCGCCGTGACCTCCGCGGCCCATGTGGTCGGCGGGGAGGGCAACGGCTGGCGGGTCGCCATGGGACTGCTGGCACGGGAGCGCGGGGTGTCGACCCTCGTCCAGCAGATCGGCTTCGCCCGCGAACTCGCCGCCGTCGTCGCCGAGGCGGTCGCGAACGGCGCCGCCGACGACCCCGTCCTCCGTGACCAGCTCGTACGGCAGTGGGCCGAGTTACGGGTGATGCGCTGGAACGCCCTGCGGACCCTCGGCTCCGAGGACGACCCCGGCGCCCCGAGCGCGGCCAAGCTGCTGTGGGGCGGCTGGCACCAGCGCCTCGGTGAACTGGCGATGCGGGTCCGGGGGGCGTCCGCCGCCCTCGGCCCCGCCGACTGGACCGCCACCGCGCCGTACGCGCTCGACGCGATGCAGCGGATGTTCCTCTTCAGCCGCGCCGACACCCTCTACGGCGGCACGGACGAGATCCAGCGCGAGATCATCGCCGGGCGGGTGCTCGGCCTACCCCGGGGAGAGCCCTGATGCGAGGCGTGGTGTTCGACGGTGCGGAGCCCTGTGTGGTCGACGACCTGGAGGTGCGGGACCCGGGACCGGGCGAGGTCCTGGTCGGCATCCGGGCGGCCGGACTGTGCCACAGCGACCTCTCGGTGATCGACGGGACGATCCCGTTCCCGGTGCCCGTGGTCCTCGGCCACGAGGGTGCGGGCGTCGTCGAGGCCGTCGGCCCCGGGGTGGGGCATGTCGCGCCCGGCGACCCCGTCGCGCTGTCGACGCTGGCGAACTGCGGGACCTGCGCCGAGTGCGACCGCGGCCGGCCGACGATGTGCCGCACGGCGATCGGCATGCCCGGCACCCCCTTCCGCCGCCGCGGCACCGCGCTCCACCAGTTCGCGGCGAACTCCGCCTTCGCCGAACGCACCGTCGTCAAGGCCGTCCAGGCGGTACGGATCGACGCGGACGTCCCGATGACCTCGGCGGCGCTGCTCGGCTGTGGCGTGGTGACGGGTGTGGGCGCCGTCCTCAACCGCGCGCGGGCCGGCCACGGCGACACGGTCGTGGTCATCGGGACGGGCGGGGTCGGCCTGAACGTGGTGCAGGGGGCACGGATCGCGGGCGCCCTGGTGATCGTCGCGGTCGACACCGACCCCGCCAAGGAGGCGGCGGCCCGCCGCTTCGGCGCCACCCACTTCATCGACGCGACGGCCCTGCCGGACACCGTCCGGGCGGTCCGGGAGATCCTGCCGACCGGCGCCGACCACGTCTTCGAGTGCGTGGGCAGTACGCGGCTGATCCGGCAGGCCGTCGAGATGCTGGACCGGCACGGGCAGGCGGTCCTCCTCGGCGTCCCCCCGGCCGGCGCCGAGGCGTCCTTCGTGGTCACCTCGCTCTACCTGGACAAGGCGATCCTCGGCTGCCGCTACGGGTCCGCGCGGCCCCAACGGGACATCGCCCTCTACGCGCGGCTCCACAAGGAGGGCAGGCTGCTCCTGGACGAGCTGGTCACCGCGGTGTACCCGGTGGAGGACTTCGCCGCCGCGGCGGACGACGCGCGCCACGGACGCGTGGCCCGGGCGGTACTCACGTTCTGACGGCTCACTCGGCGAGGCGGCCGAACGCGCCCCGGTGGAAGAGGAGCGGGCCGGCCGCCGCGGCGCCCGGGTCGGTGCCGAGGGCGGCGACCCGGCCGACGACGAGGAGATGGTCGCCCCCGGTGTGCACCGCCTCGATGACGCAGTCGATCCAGGCGGGGACGTCCGCGAGCCGGGGTGAGCCGGTCGCGGGCGCCGGGGTGTGCCGCACCCCGGCGAACTTGTCGGCGCCGCTCACCGCGAACGCCCGGCACAGCGCGCCCTGCCCGGCGCCCAGGACGTTGACGCAGAAGACACCGGCGCGGGCGATCCGCGGCCAGGTGGCCGAGGCGCGGCCCACCATGAAGACCACCAGCGGCGGGTCGAGGGAGAGCGAGGCGAAGGACTGGCAGGCGAACCCGGCCGGCCCCGCCCCGTCCGTCCCGCCCGGCGCGGTGACGACGGTGACGCCGCTGGCGAAGTGCCCGAGGACGGAACGGAACATCTCCGGTGCCACCGGGGCGCGTTCACCGTCGCGTACGGCGCGCAGCGCGGGCCGGGGCGTGCTCGCCGGGGCCGGTGAGGCCGCTGTGGTCGGTGCGCCGACGGAGCGCAGATAGCGGACGGCCGCGGCCGCCATGCCCGCATGTCCCATCATGCCCCTCATTGAATCTGATGGATCGTCAGATGTGAAGACGACGTAAGGCGGGGATGCGGGTTTACCCGCAAGGGTGGTTTGGCGGAGGGCGAGGGGTGAAGTGGGGGTGATTCGGGCCCACCCGGTGCCGCGACTCTGGTTGGCTTCCGCCCGTACGGGTGGCAACCGACCCGGCCGCGCCCGTAGCCGAACAACGGGGAGTTCCGGTACATGGCCGATGCGACGCCGTCGTCACCCTCGTCCCGCGTGCCAGCGACGTTCGACGAGGTCTTCTGCGGGTTGTTGCCGCGGCTCTACCGGCGAGCGGTGATGCTGGCCGGTTCGCGACAGTCCGCGGAGGACGTGGTGCACGAGGCATACCTCAAGCTCGCCGCACGACCCCAGCGCTTCCTCGCGCATCCCGAGCCGTACGCCTACGCGTTCACCACGGTGCTCAACATCGCCCGCGACGCCCACCGCAAGGAGGGCCGCCAGGTGCCGGTCGAGTCGCTGGAGGAGACCGCCGGGGACGGTGCCGGGCGCGGGACCTGGGACGGCGGCGTGGACCGGCGCCACGCCGAGATGGAGGCCGTGCGGATGCTCGGCACCCTCTCGCGCCGCCAGGCCGGCATCGTCATCCTCGTCGACCTCGACGGGTACACCCTCGACCAGGCCGCGCAGATCATGAACGTGCACCGCGGTACCGCCGCCCGCCACCGGGCCCGCGCCCTGGACAAGCTCCGAGCGCACCTCGTTGAATCGGAGTGCGGGCGGGCGGGGAGGTGACCGGCACGGTGGGCGCGGGCTGGCGGTACGGCGACGCGGGCGATGCCGGGGACGGTCCTGGCGAGGCGTCCGCCACGGGCTCCGGCGGCGGGACGGGTGCCCCCGGCGGAGGGGGCCCGAAAGGCTCCGGGGGCGGCGGGGACGACATCGCGACGCTGCTGCGACGGGCCGACGAACGGATCACGGTGCCCCCCGGTTTGTGGGAGCGCGTCAAGGAGCCCCGCCCCGCCCCGGTGCCCGTGGCCGTCCGGCTGCGGCGCCGCAGACCCGTCGCGACCGCCCTCGTGGTCGCCGCCGCGGTGGCGGCGGTGGCGCTGGGCACCTGGTGGCTGGTGCGGCCCGGGGGAGCGCGGCCCGTCCCCGCCGCCCCGTCGGCGACCGTACCGATCACCGTCCACAACACCGAGGCCGGCTGCCGCGCGATCCGCACCCTGGAGTGCGCACTGCGCCTCGCCAAGGACCCCTACCGTCGTTACGCGGCGGGGGACAACTCCGCGGGCCGGGTCTGGCACGGCGACCGGCTGGACGCGCACTGCGTCGTCACCGACGGCGTGCTGGTCCGCGACGAACAGGGCATCACCTCCGCCCGCTGGTACCTGGTCACCACCCGGGACGGCCTGCGGGGCTGGCTGCCCGGGGTGCGCACGCGCAACACCCGCGAGGTCCCCGTCTGCACCCGACGGGACATGTGACGCGTATCACTGGGAATCGTGTCGTACGGAACGGACGAACCGTTCGTGTCGAGGGAGATCGATGCCCACTACACGGAAAGCAGGGGAGCTGAGTGATGCAGGTACGGGCCATGTTCAGCGGCGCGCTCGGAGCCGGGATTCTGGCGGCCGGCTTCCTGGGGGCGGCCGGCGCCGCCACCGCGGGACCCGCCGAGAGCGACCGGACGTCCGGCCCACCGGCCGGCCCCCGGCCCTCGCTGACCGCGCGCACGGAGGCCGACATCCGCGACAACCCCCGCCGCTTCACCGCCTGCGACGACGTCCCGTCCCCCGACAGCTGCCCGGTCAGCGCCGGGCGCCTGCGGCCGGGCGACCTCGTCGAGGCGGTCTGCCGCCGCCGCGGCCGCACCGTCGGCGGCAACCCCTGGTGGGTCTTCGTCGACCACGGCGGACGCCGCGGCTACGTCCCCGGCCACGACCTGGAGTACCCCACCACGGGGAGGCCCGCGATCCCCCTCTGCGGGGCGTGAACGGTACGGCTCACCGCCCCCGGTAGACCGGACGGCGGCGAGCGCGGAACGCCGCGATGCCCTCCCGGGCGTCCTCCGTCGTCATCGCGATCTCCTGGGCGGCGGCCTCGGCGGCGAAGGCCGCGCCCCTTCCGTCGTCCAACGAGGCGTTGACCAGCTGCTTGATCAGCGCGAGAGCGCGGGTCGGACCCGCCGCCAGCCGCCCCGCCCACGCCCCGGCCGTCTGAGACAACTCCTCGTCCGGAACCACCCGGTTGACCAGCCCCAGCCGCTCCGCCTCCGCCGCCGGGACCGTGTCACCGAAGAACAGCAGTTCCTTGGCGCGCTGTGGCCCCACCAGCCGCGGCAGCAGATAAGCGCCCCCGCCGTCCGGCACGATGCCCCGCCGCGCGAACACCTCGGTGAACCGCGCCGATTCCCCGGCCAGCACCAGATCGCACGCGAACGCGAGATGCGCCCCCAACCCGGCCGCGACCCCGTTCACCGCCGCGATCACCGGCTTCTCGCAGTCCAGCACGGCGGCGATCAGCCGCTGCGCGCCCCCGCGGATCAACCGCGCCACATCCCCCGCCACCCGCTCCTCCGCCGCCCCCGCCGTACCGGCGCGCAGATCGGCGCCGGCACAGAACCCCTTGCCGGCCGCGGTCAGCACCACCACCCGCACCCCGGGGTCCGCGGAGGCGTCCGCGAACCGCCGGATCAGGGATTCGCGCTGGTCAGGAGTGAGGGCGTTGAGGGCGTCGGGGCGATTGAGGGTCAGCCACAGCGCGCCGTTGTCAGTGGTGTGCGCTACCAAGGAACCGGCCGCTTCGGCGGACCGGTCGCCGGGACCGGCCGGGGAGGCGGACGGAACGGGGGAGGACGTCATGGAAGTGCGGCTCCGAAGGGTGTGGTCGTGGTGGTCACGGACGCGGCACGGGCCGCGGAGGGGCGGCGGGTCAGCGGCAGACGGCGAGCGCGTCGAGCGCCACGGCGCCCTGCCCCCGCGGCAGGACGACCAGCGGATTGATCTCCAGCTCCGCCAGCTCCCCGTCCAGTTCGAGCGCCATGCGCTGCGCCCGCAGGACGACCTCGACCAGCGCGTCGGTGTCCGCGGGCGGTGCGCCCCGGACGCCGTCCAGGAGGGCGCGGCCGCGCAGCTCGCCGAGCATCGCCCGCACCCGCTCCTCCCCGAAGGGCGGCACCCCGACCGCCGTGTCCCGCAGCACCTCGACGAGCACCCCGCCGAGCCCCACGGTCACCGTGGGCCCGAAGACGGCGTCCCGGGTGATGCCGACGACGGTCTCGACGCCCCGCTCGATCATCTGGCAGACCAGCACCCCGTCCAGCGTCAGCTCCTCGTAGCGGGCGATGTCGGTCAGCTCCCGGTAGGCGTCCCGCACCTGGCTCGCCGAAGTCAGCCCGATCTTGACGAGCCCCAGCTCCGTCTTGTGGGCCAACTGCGGCGCGGACGCCTTCATCACCACGGGATAACCCACCAGACCCGCCGCCCGTACGGCCGCGGCCGCGCTGGTCACCAGTTGCTCACGCGGCACCCGGATGCCGTAGGCGCGCAGCAGTTGCTTCGCCGCGTGCTCGCTCAGCCGCGCCCCGGGTCGCGTCAGGGCCCGCGCCTTGCGGGCGGACGGCGAGGGCGTACGCGGGGCGTCGTCGAAGGGGGAGCGGTAGCCGGCGGTGAAGCGCTGGTGGTCGAGGAGGGCGCGGACGGCCGTGACGCAGTTGCCGAAGGTGCGGAACGTCACCACCCGGGACGAGCCGAGCAGGGTGGAGCGGTAGGCGTCCTCGGTGCCGACGGGCGAGCCCCACACCACGCACACCAGCTTGTCCGACTGCTCCGCCGCGTCCACCAGGTCCCGCGCCAGCTTGTCGCTCATCGGGGGGAACGGCCCGGTGATCGGGCAGACCAGGACACCGACGGCCGGGTCGGCGAGGATCGCGTCGATGATCTTCCGGCCGCGGTGGTCGCCGACCGGGTGCCCGCCGTTGTCGACGGGGTTGGCGACCGAGAGATGCCCGGGTATCCACCGGTGCAGCTCGGCCTGCTTGGCCTCCCCGAGGACGGGCAGGGAAAGACCCGCCGCGGTGGCCAGGTCCGCGAAGTGCGCCCCGGTGCCCCCGGAGATCGCATAGACGGCGACGCCCTCGGCGACCGGCCGCCTGGCGCGCGCCAGCAGCGCCGCGGTGTCCTGCAACTCGTCGAGCCCGTCCACCCGGATCACGCCGTACTGCCGCAGCGCCGCGTCCACCACCCCGTCCGCGCCGGTGAGCTTGCCGGTGTGCGAGGCGGCCGTGCGGGCCCCGGCCTCGGTGCGGCCCACCTTCACCGCGACGACCGGCACCCCTTTGCGGGCCGCGCGGTCGGCGGCCAGCAGGAAGCCGCGGCCGTCCTTGAGCCCCTCCAGGTACGCGGCGATCACCCCGACCTCGGGACGGGAGGTGAAGTACGCGAGGAAGTCGGCGGCCTCCAGGTCGGCCTCGTTGCCGGTCGGGGCCCAGTGGGAGAGGCGGATGCCGAGTTCCTGGAGGGCGAAGACCGGGCGGCCCTGGTGGCCCGACTGGGTGACCAGGGCGATGGCGGGCCCTTCGAGGTCGTCGCGGAACGTCTCGAACGCGTTGAGGTTGGTGTTGGGGCCGAGCAGCCGCAGGCCGGAGCGTGCGACGGCCTCGGCGAGCCGTTCCTGCGCGGCCGCGCCCCGCTCGCCCGTCTCGGCGAACCCGGAGGCGAAGACCACCGCGAACTTCACTCCGGCGTCCGCCAGTTGCCCGATGACGGGGACGGGGTCGCCGACGAGCAGGACGGCCAGGTCGACCGGCTCCGGCAGGTCCGCGACCCGGGCGTGGCAGGGCAGCCCGAAGACGCGGTCACGGCGCGGATTGACGGGGTGGAGCCGCGCGCCGACCCGCTCGGCCCAGCCGATCAGCTGCCGGGTGACGCCGGTCTGCGGGCGCCCCTCGCCGTCGGAAGCGCCGATGACGGCCACCGAACCGGGCCGGAAGAAGAGGTCCAGGTCCGGCACGGGCGCGCGCAGCGGCCGGCCGCTGACGTCCAGGTCCGCGCCCCCGTCGTACGGCCCGTCGTCGCCCTGCGGATCGGCCGTTTCATGGATGGTGTGCGGTGGCCGCTCCGAGCAGGCCACGACACGGGCCGGGCGGGAGTGCGTGGTGAGGCTGCCGTGAGTCGATCCAAGCATCGCAGACGCCTGCTTCCGTGTGACGGCTCTCGGTTCGCGCGAAGACTGGCTGACGTGACGTCAGGTTCCGGATGCGGCCAGGTTACTGAACTGACGGCATGTCAGGAACGGTCCTGCGGGGTAAAACTTCCGAGGGGCGCGATCCGGCGCGTCCCGCCCGTGGCGCACCCCTTGCGCGTTCGAACGGCGTCCGCTGAACTGTCATCCCGTAGAACTGATGGAGCGTCAGAAAAACCGGGCATCCGGCCCGCGCGGGGCGACGCGTCAGGGGAGGCCGCACGGGATGCAGACGATCTGGCTCGGCGGGGCCGAGTGGCTGGCCGTGCTCCGCATCGGCCTCGGCCTGTGGTGGCTGGAGAGCTGGCGGCACAAGGACAAGAAGGGCTGGCTCGCCCGGGGGACCGGCATCGCCTGGGCGGCCGACGTGGCGGACAAGCACCGCTGGCGCGCGGTGCGCCGCGGCTTCGACCTGGTCGTACGGCCACGCCCCAAGGTGATCGCCCATGTCGTGGTCCATGCCGAACTGGCCCTCGGCCTCGGCCTCGTCCTGGGCCTCCTCACCCCGCTCGCCCTCGTCGGCGGCCTGGTGCTCAATCTGCTCTACCTCGCCCTGATGATCCATGACTGGGCCGAGCAGGGGCAGAACGCGATGATGGCGCTGATCTCCCTGGTCGCGCTGTGCGCCGCCGCCTGGCAGACCTGGTCGCTCGACGCCGTACTGGGGGTGTTCTCGTGACGGACGGCACGGGAGTGCGCTACGACCTGCCCGAGACCGACGCCTTCAGCCGCGCCTACTGGGAGGCGGCGGCCGAGGGGCGGCTGCTGCTGCGCCGCTGCCGCGCCGAGGAATGCGGCGCCGCCCACCACTACCCGCGCGAATGCTGCCCGCGCTGCTGGAGCGACGACGTCGTCTGGGAGCAGGCCACCGGCCGCGCCACCCTCTACACCTGGTCCGTCGTCCACCGCAACGACCTCCCGCCCTTCGCCGCCCGCACCCCGTACATCGCGGCGGTCGTCGAACTCGCCGAGGGCCCCCGGATGATGACCGTCGTCACCGACTGCCCGGAGGCCGATCTGCGCATCGGGATGCCCCTCGCGGTGCACTTCCGCCCGCTGGACGGGGACGGGGACGGGGACGGGGACAGGGACGGGGAAGCGGACGGGGCCGGGAGTGGCGTGGTGGTGCCGGTGTTCCGGCCGGTGCCGGACGTGGGGCGGGGGTGAGGCCAGTGGTGCTCAATCGGTGGTGGGGGCGGGGCGGACACGGGATGCTGTGGCCGTGTTGAAGACACCCGTGCTGATCCGTGAGGCCACCCCGGCCGACTGGCCGGCCGTCTGGCCGATCCTGCGCACCATCGTCGAGGCCGGCAAGACCTACACCCTTCCGCGTGACCTCGGTGAACAGGACGCCAGGGACCTGTGGATGCTGTCCCGGCCCGGCCGTACGGTCGTCGCCACCGACGAGCGGGGAACGGTGCTGGGTACGGCCAAGATGCAACCGAACCACAGGGGCGCCGCCTCGCACATCGCGACCGCGAGCTTCATGGTCGACCCCCGGCACAACGGCGAGGGCATCGGCCGGGCACTCGGCGAACACGCCCTGCTCTGGGCCCGCACCGAGGGCTACCGCGCCATGCAGTTCAACGCCGTCGTCGAGACCAACACCCGCGCCGTCGCCCTCTGGAAATCCCTCGGCTTCGCGATCATGACCACCCTCCCGGAGGGCTTCCACCACCCCACCCGGGGATACGTCGGCCTGCACATCATGTACCGGGTGCTGTGAGCCGGGGGGCACGGGAGCGGCCCGCGGCCCAACCCGCCGCGCCCGCGCCCGTACCGGCGCATCCCGCCCCGCTCACGGCCACAGCAGTCCGCGCGTCCACCCCTCTGCGCCCCTGCGGTAGACGAGACGTACGTGGCGTCGTCGGGCGTCGCCCTGGAAGAACTCGACCTCGTCGGCGTCCAGGAGGTACAGGGTCCAGCTCGGGACGGGCGCGTCCGGTTCGCGCCGGGCGCGCTGCCAGGCGGCCTCCGAGGCGTGCGCCAGTTCGTCCAGCGAACCGAGCGCCTCGCTCTGCCGGCCGACCAGCGCGGCCGCCAGCGCGCCCGGCGAGCGGCGGTGCAGATCGGCCGCGCTCTCCTCGGGGCCGGCCACGGACACCGTGCCCCGGACCCGCACCTGGCGCCCCACCGCCGGCCAGTAGAAGCCGAGCGCGGCCCGGGGGCGGGCGGCCAGTTCGCGTCCCTTGCGGCTGCCGCGGTGCGAGGCGAAGTGCCAGCCACGCTCGTCGGCGTCGTGCAGCATCACGGTCCGTACGGACGGGTCGCCGGAGGCGCCGGCCGTGGCGAGCGACATGGTGTGCGGCTCCGGCTGACCCGCCTCCGCCGCCTCCCGCAGCCACTGCCGGAACAGCGGCAGCGGCGCGCCGGGCGCACGCGCCGGATCGAACGACGGCAACTCGTGGTCCCAGACCCGCAGCCCCCGCAACACCTCACGGAACGCACGGCTATCGGCATCGGACCCGTCCGGGCAGGCGTCCCGCCCACCGGACGCGGAGTGATCGGTCATACCGGGCAGCGTACGGGCCGCCGAGCGGGCCGGCGCGAAGACGGTGGAGGGCAGTTCACGGCCGGTTCCCGCTCACGCCGCAGGGGGCGGGGCGGTGCGGCCCGCTGTCACCCCCGGTCCGCCGGGAACGGGAGTGTCTCCCGGGATCGGGGTGGCCATCGTCAAGGCAGCGGCGTCCTCGCGGGGGTGACGTCCGTCGGACGCGGGGACCTCCGGGGCCGCGACCACCGCATGCCGCTCCGTGGCCGACCGGCCGACCGGCCGACCGTGCGGGGACGGGAAGCCCGCCGCGGCGCGACGGCGGCGGGCGGCGAGGCGTCAGGCGGCGGGCACCGCCGGGGAGGCGTCACCGGTTCCGCCGTGAGCGGCTACCCGATGCACTCGCCCTTCCCGCCCCATGAAAACCCTTTGTCCCTCAGGCCACTTCAGCACTACGCTCCCCGGCATGAGCAGCTTCCTTCAGATCTACGGCTGACGCCGTCGAGGGCCGTTGGGCCCTGTCCGTATCCGGGTATGTCCGGTCCGGTGTGCGAACGGCTTCGGTTGGTGCGCGCCAGTGACGCCCGGTGTCTCGCGTTTTCTTTTTCCGTAGCGGTTCTGAAGTGAAGGACGTCGCATGTCTGCGCGTATTCGACCTGCCCATATCGCCATGATCGGCATTCCGGCGGTCAGCCATGTGCTGCCCAGCCTGGCGATCATCCGGGAACTGGTGGCCCGTGGCCACCGTGTCACCTACGCCAACACCGATCACGTGGCCGAGCTGATCGCCTCCACGGGCGCCACACACGTCCCCTGCACCTCGATCCTCCCCGTGGCCGACAACGTCTGGCCGGACGACCCGGTGGCCGCCGCGTCACTGTTCCTCGACGACGCCGTGCGGGTGCTGCCGCAGTTGCGTGCGGTGTACGACGACGATCCCGCCGACCTCTACCTCTACGACGTCGGCGCGTACGCGGCCCGCGCGCTCGCCGAGGCGCAGGGGCGGGACGTCGTCCAGCTCTCACCGACCTTCGTGGCCTGGGACGGGGCCGAGGAGGCGATGAGTTTCGACGGACTGCCGGGGGCCGACGCGTACCGGGCGCGGTTCACCGAGTGGCTGGCGGAGTGCGGGGCCGTCACCACGGACATGGACACGTTCGCCGGGCGGCCGCGCCGGGTGCTGGCGATGATCCCGCGCGCCATGCAGCCGTGCGGCGACCGCGTCGACACCGAGGCCGTCACCTTCGTGGGCCCCTGCTCGGGCGACCGGGCGGACCAGGGCGGTTGGGCGCGGCCGGCCGGTGCCGAGCGGGTGCTGCTGGTCTCGCTGGGGTCGGCGTTCACCCGGCAGCCGGAGTTCTACCGGCAGTGTGTGGCGGCCTTCGGCGGGCTGCCGGGGTGGCATGTGGTGCTCCAGATAGGCAAGTACGTCGACCCGGCGGAGCTGGGCGAGATCCCGGCGAACGTCGAGGTGCGGTCCTGGGTGCCGCAGGTGGCGATCCTCGAACAGGCCGACGCGTTCGTCACCCACGCCGGGATGGGCAGCAGCGCCGAGGGGCTGGCCGCGGGCGTGCCGATGATCGCCGTACCGCAGGGGGCCGAGCAGTTCTTCAACGCCGACCAGTTGGTCTCCCTCGGGGTGGCCCGCCGGATCGACACCGCGGACGCGACGGCGACGGCGCTGCGCACGGCGCTCCTGGAGCTCGTCGGCGACCCGGAGGTCGCGGCCCGCTCCGCGGCGCTCCGTGCCGAGACCCGCGCCGAGGGCGGTACCGCCCGTGCCGTCGACCTGATCGAGGAGCGGCTGGCGCGCCGGGAGTGAGGTGAGGGGGCGGGGTGCCGGGGGCGACGGATGCGCGCTCGCCCCCCCGGCATCGCCGCGCCGCCGGGCCGGTGCCGCCGTCACGCCGGCCCGGCCCCGGCGTCAGCGCTGCCCGCTGCCCGCTGCCCCGTCACTCCCTCCCCAGCACCACCGTCCCCGAGGAGCAGAACCACCCGCCGGTCCCGGAAGCGACGGCGAGTTGGGGCAGACGGCCGTCGGGGCGGTGGACCTGGCGGTCGGGGCCGGCCTCGCCGCGGAGTTGGCGTACCGCCTCGACCAGCAGGAACAGGCCGCGCATGCCGGGGTGGCAGGCGGAGAGGCCGCCGCCGTCGGTGTTCACGGGGAGTGCGCCGTCGCGCAGCAGCCGGTCCGTCCCGATGAACGCGCCGCCCTCACCCTTCGCACAGAACCCCAGGTCCTCCAGCGTCACCAGGGTCATGTACGTGAACGCGTCGTAGAGCTGGGCGAGGTCGATCTCGGAGGGACGTACGCCGGCACGTGCGAAGGCCAGACGGCCGGAGACGGCGGCGGGGGAGACGGTGAAGTCGTCCCACTGGCCCATGGAGGCGTGCGAGACGGCGGTGCCGGACCCGAGGACCCACACCGGCGGCTTGGCGAGATCGGCCGCGCGGTCCCCGGCGACCAGCAGGACGGCGCAGCCGCCGTCGGAGCGTACGCAGCAGTGCAGCTTGGTGAACGGGTCGGCGATCAGCGGCCCGGACAGCACGTCGTCGACGGTGAGCGGGGTGCGGTACAGGGCGTCCGGGTTGGTCGCGGCGTTGGCGCGGGCCTGCACGGCGACCTGGGCCAGTTGTTCCAGTGTGGTGCCGTAGCGGTGCATGTGGCGGCGGGCGGCCATGGCGTACTTGGCGACGAGGGTGTGCCCGTAGGGGACCTCGTACTGGAGGGGGCCGCGGGAGCCGAAGGAGAGGTTGGCGGTACGGCGGCGGGCCTTGAGGTCGGCGCGGGCGGTGGAGCCGTAGACCAGGAGGACGGCGTCGGCGTGCCCGGCGGCGATGGCGTCGGCGGCGTGCGCGGCCATCACCTCCCAGGTGGCGCCGCCGACCGAGGTCGAGTCGACCCAGGTGGGGCGCAGGCCGAGGTAGTCGGCGACCTCGACGGGGGCGAGGGTGCCCAGACCCGCCGAGGCGAAGCCGTCGACGGCCGAGCGGTCGAGGCCGGCGTCGGCGAGGGCCCGGCGGGCGGCCTGGGCGTGCAGGGCGTAGGGGGTGGCGTCGTCCACCCGGCCGCAGTCGGACAGGGCGATCCCGGCGACGGCGACCCGGCGGTTCCCGCGAGCGGCCGTGCGGGGCGCACGGCGGGTGCCTGCTGTCATGAATCTGACGGTACATCAGTTCTGCGTCCCTGAGGCAGGGGTCCGGGGCTGGGAATGTCGCCCCCCGCTCCCTAATATGACGGTCCGTCAATTACGGCGTGGCTCCCCCACGGGGGCGGCCGCAGCCGAGGGCGTTGTCGTGCCGTACGGCCGGGAGGAGCCCGCCGATGGATACCGCGTTCACCGAGGAACAGCAGGCGATCCGCCGCACCCTGCGCGATCTGCTGCGCACACACTGCGGCCCCGAGGAGGTCAGGGCGGCCGCGGGCACCCCGTCCGGCCACGACGAGGCGTTGTGGCGCAGGCTCGCCGGAGAGCTCGGACTGCCCGGCCTCGCCCTGCCCACCGCGTACGGCGGCGCGGGCTGCGGCCCCACCGAACTCGCCCTGGCCTGCGAGGAGACCGGCCGCGCCCTGCTGCCGTCCCCACTGCTCGCCACCGCCGTACTCGCCGCGCCCCTGGTCCTCGCGCTCGGCGACGACCGGCAGCGCACCGCCCTGCTGCCCGCCCTCGCCACCGGGGACCTGACCGCCGCCCTCGCCGTACCGGACGGCACCCTCGCCACCGCCCTGGGCCTCGCCGGGCCCGCCGACGGCGACTGGGCGGGCGGCGGACGCTCCGGCGGCGTCCAGGCGCGGCGCACCCGGACGCCGGGGGAGTGGCGGCTGTACGGGGAGGCCGGGCAGGTCCTGGACGGGCACACGGCCCAGGTCCTGGTCGTCGCCGCGCACACCGGGGGCTTCGCCCGTTCCGGCGTCCGGCTGTTCGTCGTCCGGGGCGACGCCCGCGGGCTGCGGCGCGTCCGGCAGACCGTGATGGACGAGACCCGGCCGC